>NZ_JBFAJO010000047.1:0-72160 GCF_040655255.1 Kitasatospora sp. NPDC050463 | reverse complement strand
TCGTCCGCCGTGAAATGACCCGTGGTCGGGACGAAGTCCCGCTCCCACAGGGCCTGAAGCTCTGCCATGCGCTGCGGAGCCTGTCCGTACCGGTCCTGGTCGCCAGCGCCGCTAGCGCCCGGCGATCAGGCTCAGGCCGTAGAGGACGGCGGCGCCGCAGACGGCGAAGCAGGCGTAGGCGCCGGCCAGGGCCAGCCGGCCGCCGCCGGCCGGGGCGCCGGAGCCCGCCGCCGAGCGCTGCGCGGTCAGTGCGGCCTCACGGCGCGAGAGGGCCAGGATGCCGAGCGCGAAGACGGCGACCACCGCGACGGTGATGCCGAAGCTGAAGCCGGCGGTCTGGGCCAGTGCGTTCCACTTGATGTGCATGCTGTGTGCTCCTCAGCCGTCGGCGCTCAGGCCGCGACCGTGGTCGAGGCGGGGGTGGGGGTGGCGGACGCGGCGGTCGGCGCGATCTCGACCGGGGTGACGTCGCCGACCTCGTTGACGTTGTCCGCGTCGACCGGCTGGCGGCGCGAGATCAGCCACATCGCGCCCGAGCCGGCGACCAGGACGGCGCCGACCACGACCACGCCCCAGGTGCCCTGCTCGACCAGGAGGGCCGCCAGGCCGGCCACCGTGGCGGCGGCGGGCAGGGTCAGGCCCCAGGTGTAGACCATGCGGCGCACCAGGCTCCAGCGCAGCTCGCCCTTCGGGCCGCCGAGGCCCGCGCCCATGATGCCGCCGGAGCAGACCTGGGTGGTGGAGAGGCCGAAGCCCATGTGCGAGGAGGTCAGGATGACGGTCGCGGCGGCGGACTCGGAGGCGAAGCCCTGCGGTGCCTGGATGTCCGCCAGGCCCTTGCCCATCGAGCGGATGATCCGCCAGCCGCCCATGTAGGTGCCGAGCGCGATCGCCGCACCGGCCGAGACGATCACCCAGGTGGGGGGCAGCGCGCCCTTCGGCAGGGCGCCCACCGACACCAGGGTCAGGGTGATGATGCCCATCGTCTTCTGGGCGTCGTTGGTGCCGTGGGCCAGCGAGATCAGCGAGGAGGAGAACACCTGGCCGGTCTTGAAGCCCTTGGTGACGGTCGCGCCGTCGCTCTTGCGGGTGATCGCGTAGGCCAGCTTGGTGGCGCCCCAGGAGGCCAGGCCCGCGACCAGCGGGGAGGCGATCGCCGGGATGAGGATCTTGGTGAGCACGGTGTCGAAGTTGACGCCGTGGAGACCGACGCCGACCACGGTGGCGCCGATCAGGCCGCCGTAGAGCGCGTGCGAGGAACTGGACGGAAGGCCTCTCAGCCAGGTGAGCAGGTTCCAGAGGATCGCGCCGACCAGTGCGGCGAAGATGATCTCCGGATGGATACCGGCCTTCTCGTTGACGATGCCACCGGAGATGGTGGTGGCGACCTTCACGGAGAGGAACGCCCCCGCGAAGTTCAGGACGGCCGCGATGGTGACCGCGACCTTGGGCCGAAGGGCTCCGGTGGCGATGGAGGTGGCCATCGCGTTGGCGGTGTCGTGGAACCCGTTGGTGAAGTCGAAGGCGAGCGCCGTGATGATCACAACGGCCACCAGGAACGAGATGTGTTCCATACCCAAACAATCGTCGTAGTTGTCGCACTGACGTTGGTGTCGCTCGCGACGGTAGGGAGGCTCGGTGAACGGAAGGTGAACTGAGCCGGGCGTTGTGGTTCCGGACGTGTCCGAGGGGTTGCCATGGCCTTGCCAGAAGGTGTCCCAGGGCCCTCTGAACTGGGCATTGGCGCAGAACGTCCCGGTTAGCTCCGGTTTGCTGAGACCTGTCTCACAACCGACCGAAGAATTCACCGACCGGTACGGGTGCGGTCTGTTTCTGGCGAGTAACCCATGACAGGATCGGCGGGGATCCGGGCAACCCGGGGGTCGGACAGGGGCGGGGAGGACGAATCCATGGGTGGGGCTGCACAGCGCGCGGAGTCTGCGGGAACACGACCGTGGGTGCGGGCCGCCCTGCGCTGCGGAGCCGTCCTCGCGGCCGCCGCGCTCGCGCTGCCGCTGGCCACCCAGGCCGCCTACGCCGCGCCCGACCCGGGCACCCCGGGCATCACCGCCCCGGCCGCCCCCGGCACGGACCCGCTCGCGGAGGCCAAGGCCACCCTCGGACCGCTGCTCGACCGGCTGCACGAGCTGTACAAGGGGGCCGAGGCCGCGACCGAGCAGTTCAACTCCGCCGTCGCCAAGGTCGCCGAGCAGCAGGCCGCGCTCGCCGACCTCAAGGACCGGCTGGACCGCCAGCAGAAGCAGGTGGACGCCGGTACCGACGTGGCCGCCCAGCTCGCCGCCGCCCAGTACCGCAACGGCGCCGCCTCGGCCTACGCCGAACTGCTGCTCTCCAAGGACCCGTACGAGGCCGTCACCATCGCCGAACTGCTCGCGGCCGCGAGCCGTTCGCAGTCCGAGTTCCTGGACCGGCTCAAGCTCGACCGCGAAGCGCTCACCGGTCTGCAGAAGCAGAGCGAGGAGGCGCTGAAGAACTCCCAGGCGCTGGTCGCCCAGCAGGACACCGCCAAGGCCAAGGTCGCCACCGACCTGGCCGCCGTCGAGCAGCTGGTCTCCTCGCTCACCGGGGCGCAGCGCACCGAGCTGGAGCAGTTGGAGAAGGCCAAGGCCGACGAGGCCCAGCTGGCCTTCCTCGCCTCCGGCGCACTCGGCAAGGGCGAGCGCACCCCGTCGTCGGCCGGCCGCGCCGCCGTCGGGTACGCGCTGGCGCAGCTCAACAAGCCGTACCTGTGGGGCGGCACCGGGCCGGACATGTTCGACTGCTCCGGCCTCACCTCGCAGGCCTGGCTGCACGCCGGCAAGCCGATCCCGCGCACCAGCCAGGAGCAGTGGGCCCAGCTCCAGCACGTCGCGCTGAACCAGCTGCGCCCCGGCGACCTGGTCATCTACTTCGAGGGCGCCACCCATGTCGCGCTCTACATCGGCGGCGGGCTGGTCGTCCAGGCGCCCCGGCCGGGCGCGGTGATCAAGGTGTCGCCGATCGGCTCGATGCCGATCCTCGGTGCCGTCCGGCCCGACCCGGAGACCGCGTCGGACGAGGCGGGCGGCGCGTGGAAGGTGCCGGACCTCCCGGCGGGCTGGGACACCGTCACCCCGATCGCCCCGAGCCCGGCCAACCAGGTGCCGACCGACCCGAACGCGACGAGCCCCGCACCCGGCACACCGACCGCGCCCGGCACGCCCACCCCGGGGACGCCGACGCCGGGCACCCCGGAGCCCGGCACGGGCACGCCCACCGACCCGGGGACGCCGACCGGTACGCCCACGGGCACGCCCACCGGGACTCCGACGGGCACGCCGACCGGTACCCCCACCGGTACTCCGACGGGTACGCCCACGGGCACGCCGACCGGTACTCCGACGGGCACGCCCACGGGCACGCCGACCGGTACTCCGACGGGCACGCCGACCGGGACGGCCACCGGCACTCCCGCCGGGTCGCCCAGCAGCACCGGCAGCGGTTCGGCGGCCGCCTCGGCGCCGGGCTCCACCTCGGCCACCCCGCTGCCGACCGGCCAGAACTGACCGGTCCCTGCTCCACACCCGAACGGACAACGCCCCCGGGGCCCGGTGCGCACACCGGGCCCCCGGGGGCGTCCGCGCGCTCAGCTCGCGCCGCTGTCCGGCTCGAAGCGGATCAGCACCGCCTTGGAGGTCGGGGTGTTGCTGATGTCGGCGGTGGAGTCCAGCGGCACCAGCACGTTGGTCTCCGGGTAGTACGCCGCGGCGCCGCCGCGGGCCACCGGGTAGTGCACCACCCTGAAGTGCGGGGCGCGCCGCTCCACGCCGTCCTTCCACTCGCCGACCAGGTCGACGTACCCGCCCTCGGTCAGGCCCAGCTCGGCGGCGTCCGCGGGGTTGACCAGGACGACCCGGCGGCCGCCGGTGATGCCGCGGTAGCGGTCGTCCAGGCCGTAGACGGTGGTGTTGTACTGGTCGTGCGAGCGGAGCGTCTGCAGCAGCAGCCGGCCGGGCGGGACCTCGGGCGCGGTGAGCGGGTTGACCGTGAAGTTGGCCAGACCGGTCGCGGTCGGGAAGGTCCGGGAGTCGCGCGGGCCGTGCGGCAGGGTGAAGCCGCCGGGCCGGCGGACCTTGTCGTTGAAGCCGTCGAAGCCCGGCACCACCCGGGAGATCCGGTCCCGCAGGGTGTCGTAGTCGGTGGCGAAGTCCTCCCACGGGACGCCGTCCTGCGGGCCGAGCGTGGCCCGGGCCAGCCGGCAGACGATCGCGACCTCGGAGAGCAGGCCCGGCGCGGGCGGGCGCAGGCCACCGCGCGAGGAGTGCACCTGGCCCATCGAGTCCTCGACGCTGACGAACTGGGCGCCCTTGGCGGTGACGTCCCGGTCGGTGCGGCCGAGGGTGGGCAGGATCAGCGCCCGGGCGCCGGTGACCACGTGCGAGCGGTTGAGCTTGGTGGAGACGTGCACGGTCAGCCGGCAGCGGCGCATCGCCGCCTCGGTGACCTCGGTGTCCGGGGTGGCGGCGACGAAGTTGCCGCCCATCGCGAAGAACACCTTCACCCGGCGGTCGCGCATCGCCCGGATGGTGTCCACCGAGTCGTAGCCGTGGGCGCGCGGCGGCTCGAAGCCGAACTCCCCGCCCAGCGCGTCCAGGAAGGCTGCGGACGGCCGCTCGAAGATGCCCATCGTCCGGTCGCCCTGGACGTTGCTGTGTCCGCGCACCGGGCAGACCCCGGCGCCCGGGCGGCCGACGTTGCCGCGCAGCAGCAGGAAGTTGACCACCTCGCGGATGGTCGGCACGGCGTGCTTGTGCTGGGTGAGGCCCATCGCCCAGCAGACGATGATCTTCCGGGAGGAGAGCACCATGCGGCCCAGCTCCTCGATCTGCTCCCAGGGCAGGCCGGTGGCGGCCAGCACCTCCTCGCGGCGGGTCTGCCGGGCCTCGGCGGCGAACTCCTCGAAGCCGTGGCAGTGCTCCGCGACGAAGGCCTCGTCGACGCCGCCGTCCGCCTCCAGGACCAGCTGGTTGAGCGCCCGGAACAGGGCTAGGTCGCCGCCGAGCCGGATCTGCAGGAACAGGTCGGTCAGCTTGGTGCCGTGGCCGGCCAGGCCGCGGGCGTTCTGCGGGTTCTTGAACCGTTCGAGGCCGGCCTCGGGCAGCGGGTTGACGCTGACCACGGTGGCGCCCGCGCGCTTGGCCCGCTCCAGCGCGGAGAGCATCCGGGGGTGGTTGGTGCCCGGGTTCTGCCCGGCCACGATGATCAGGTCGGCCTGGTAGAGGTCCTTGAGGCTGACGCTGCCCTTGCCGACACCGAGCGTCTCGGTGAGCGCCGAGCCGGACGACTCGTGGCACATGTTGGAACAGTCGGGCAGGTTGTTGGTGCCCAGCCGGCGGGCGAACAGCTGGTAGGCGAAGGCGGCTTCGTTGCTGGTCCGGCCGGAGGTGTAGAAGGCCGCGCCGTCCGGGGTGTCCAGGGCGCGCAGCTCCTCGGCGATCAGCGCGAAGGCGTCGTCCCAGGCGATCGGCGTGTAGTGGGTGGCGCCCTCGTCCAGCAGCATCGGCTGGGTGAGGCGGCCCTGCTGGCCGAGCCAGTAGCCGGAGCGTTCGGCCAGCTCGGCCACCGGGTGGGCGGCGAAGAACTCGGCGCGGATCCGGCGCTCGGTGGCCTCCTCGGCGACCGCCTTGGCGCCGTTCTCGCAGAACTCGGCGGTGTGCGTCTTCTCCGGCTCGGGCCAGGCGCAGCCGGGGCAGTCGAACCCGTCCGGCTGGTTGACCTTGCGCAGGGTGGCGAGGGTGCGCCGGGCGCCCATCTGCTCGGTGGCCATCCGGAGGCTGTGCCCGACCGCCGGCAGCCCGGCCGCGGCGTGCTGGGGCGCGGACACCACGGGGGCGTCCTGCGCCGGATCGCTCTGCGGGGCCCGCTTGGCCATGACTGCGCTCCTCGGCTGTGCTCGTCCGGCCGCCGCGCCGTCGCGGGGCCTTGCCGTCCATCCTTCCACCCGTTCGAGTCGTCCGGGCCATCCCGGTGCCGGGCGGTCCTTCCCCCCGTCGAGTCGGACGGGGACCGGCTCCTCGTCGCTCCGGACCACGCCACCGCCGAGGGCCTGGTCGAGGAGCCGTTCGGGCCCCGAGCCGCCCGCCCGGGGCCCGAACGGTGAGCTCCCCGGGCCGGCGGCTCAGGCCGCCAGCGCCGCCGGGACGCCCGCCAGGGCGCGGAGGATGGCCCGGGCGGCCGCGTCGTTCTGGCGGAAGCCCGGGGAGTCGGTGCGCGGGCGGGCGAAGGCGGCCGCCGCGCGGAGGCTGGTGTGCGGGCCGAGGGCGGTGCGCCGCGGGTGCGGTCCGCCGCTCAGGGCCGGGTCCAGGACCCGGCTGTCCCCGGGGCGGATGGTGAGCAGCCCGGAGCGGTGGGTGTGCTCCTCGTCGCTGACCACCTCCTCCACGATCCGCCCGGCGCGGTGCAGTTCGCGCAGTACCGGGTCGTGGGTGCGGGCCAGCGCGTGCTTGGGCAGATACGCCTCGACCAGGGCGGTGGCGCTGACGCCGTGCCCGGGCACGGTGGTGCCGGACGCCCGCCAGGTGCCGGTCGCCTCGTCCCGTTCGACCCGGATGCCCGCGCCCAGGAAGCGGACCACGCCCGCCTCGGAGAGCGCGAGCAACTGGCGCAGCCGGAAGCCGGGGGGGCCGGAGGCGAGGTAGCTGAAGTAGCCGAAGAACCACTCGTCGACCTCCTCGCCGACCGAGCGGGCGGTGAGCCGCTCGGAGGCGAGGACGCGGGGCAGCTGGCCGAAGAGCGAGAGCAGGGCCAGGAAGGCGCCGAGGTCGGCGCTGTGGGCCGGGTCGGCGCGGCGGTCGGCGTCCTCGGCGATGTAGGCGCGCAGATGGCGCTGGAGCTCCTCGGCGGAGTCGAGTTCGAGGCCGGCCAGCGGGAAGTCGAGCCGTTCGAAGTCCAGCCGGTCGGCCGGGTCGGGGACGGCCAGGGCGATCAGCCCGGCGAGTTCGGGCGAGTACCAGTCGTGTGCGTCGTAGCCGGCCAGGAAGCGGGCCCAGGGCAGCGTGGTGCGCTCGGGGTGGGCGTGGAACAGCTCGTGGTAGTGCCCGAAGCCGATCTCCTTCGCCATCAACGGCCAGAAGTCGCGGCGCAGTTCGAGCGGTCCGGGCCGGTCGAGCACGGCGTCCACCGCGGCCGCGTCGAAGTAGCGGGGGAGCGGGGCAGGCGGCCCCTGGAGCCGGTAGCCGGTCTTGGAGTGGTAGGGCACGCCGCGCCGGGAGCCGACGTGGATCACCGGCTCGCGGCCGGAGGGCCGGTAGACCAGGCCGCCGGGCGTCTCCTCGAAGCGGCCGCCGCGGCCCTCGGTGAGCAGGGAGACCAGGTCGACGAAGGCGAGCCCGAAGCCGCGCAGGACGAGCTGCTCACCGGGGGCTATGCCGGTCAGGTCGGCATCGGCGGAGAAGGCGGGCGGCAGGTGGAACCGGCCGTGCCGGGCGGCGAACTCGGCGTCCGCGGCGTACCGGGGGTGCGGGGCGGAGTCGAGGTGGCCGAGCGTGAGGGTGACGTGGTCGGCGGTGAGGACCCGGTCGCCGAGGTGGACGAGTTGCGGGCCGTCCGCCGGGCCCTCGATCCGGTGCACGGTGTCCCGGTGCACGGTGACGGTGATGTGCGGCGGCAGGTCGGCGACGGCGCGGCGGAACACCCAGTCCAGGTAGGCGCTCTGGGCCCGCCGGGTGGGGAAGTCGGTCGGCGCCAGGGCGCGCAGCTCGGCCCGGACCGCCGGGTCGTCGACCTCCCGGTAGGGCTCGAACTCCTCCATCCGGGCCGCCCATTCGGCCAGCGAGGGGCCGGGGCGGACCGGGCCGTCGAGGGTGGACCGCTCGTCGGTGAACATCGTGACGTCCTCGGCCATCGAGTTCATCCGGAGCAGTGGGGACTGGTCGTAGCGCCAGATCCGGCCCGCACCGGGCGGGTACGGGTCGACCAGGTGGACCTCCAACGGCTGGTCCGCGGGGCGGAGTTCGGCCGCGTTGGCGGCGATCCGCTCCAGCAGTCCGGTGCCGCGCGGGCCGGCTCCGACGATCACCAGGGTGGTCAACGCTGCTCCCCGGGTGCGGTCTTGGCGCCGAGGCCGGCCTCGGCCCCGGTGTCCGGCCCGGCGTCGGCGGCGGCGCGCAGTCGGCGCCAGGCCGCGCGGGCCTTCTGCAGCGGGGTGGGCGGCAGGCCGTCGCGGGTGGCGCCCTTGGCGTAGTGCCGCTCCACGTAGTACTGGCCGATGGACAGCACGGTGGTGATCACGATGTACCAGATGGTGGCGACCATCAGCATCGGGATGACCTGGTAGGACTGCAGATAGACCAGTTGCACCGAGTAGAGCAGGTCGGAGACGGCCAGCACGCTGATGATGCTGGTGCCCTTGAGCGCGCTGATCAGCATGTTTCCCGCGGTGGGGACGATCGAGCGCATCGCCTGCGGGACGATGATCCGGCGCAGCACCCGCCACCGGCTCAGCCCGAGCGCCGAGGCGGCCTCCAGCTGGCCGCGGTCGACGGAGAGGATTCCGCCGCGCACCACCTCGGCGGCGTACGCGGCCTCCAGCAGCGTCAGGCCGATCACGGCGGTCAGGGTGGGGCCGAACAGGTTGACGGTCTTGACGGTGATGAACTCCGGGCCGAACGGGATGCCGAGGCCGAGCGTCGGGTAGAGCGCGCCGATGTTGAAGAAGAGCAGCAGCTGCACCAGGGCCGGGGTGGATCGGAAGATCCAGATGTAGATCCAACTGAGCGTGCGCAGCACCGGATTGGCGGAGAGCCGCATGGTGGCGAGCACGGTGCCCAGCACGAAGCCGAGCCCGAGCGTGACGGCGGTCAGCCAGAGGGTGAGGGTGAGGCCGTTCAGGACGGAGGTGGCGGTGAACCAGTCGGCGACCACGTCCCACTGGAAGGCCTTGTTGCGGATCGCCGAGCTGACGGCCATCGCGAACAGCAGCAGGGCGACGGCGGCGGAGATCCACTGGCCGGGGCGGCGGCGGGCGACGAGCCGGGCCGAGGGGTCGACGACGGCGCCGGCGCCGGCGGGCGGTCCGGGGGCCGGGCCGGGGCTCTTGGTGAGGGCGGGCGAGGGAAGGACGTCCTGCGGGGTGGCCATGAGGAGGACTCCAGGCGGAAGCTGCGGGCAGGCGGGCGGGAGGTACGGGGGTGGTCACGTACGGCCGTCGGGCCGGCCCGCGTCCCTCAACGCGGCCGGCTCTGCACTGCACTCCGCATTGATCGTACGCATGCGCGAACGAGGGCTGTCAAGGGTGGTGCCGCCGGGGCACACGGCGACAAGTGATCGCAACAGAGCGGCAATGAAGGGTGGTTGACGCCGTGCATCCTTCACTGCTCAACTTGAGCTCATGTACGCCGAGCAGCTCCTGGTCACCCGCGACCACATCGACTTCGGTCGGGTGTGGTCCGCGGCGTGTCGCGGCTGACCCGGCAGCGGGCCGCCCAGCCGGCCCTGTCCTCCTAGGAGCCTCCTCCCTCGGAGACCCCTCCTGCGGAGACCTCTCCCTCGGTGCCCCGTCGCGGGCCGGGTAGGCCGTCCAGTCCCGTACGGACGGCCGTTTCAGGCGCACGCTGCCGCCTTCAGCCTTCCGCACCCCACTGCACTCCGGCAGTTCTCCGTCGCCTGCTCCGTCCTCCGCGTTCCGTCGTCACCGTCACGTGCCCGTGCTCCCCGCTCCGTGTTCCCCGCTCCGTGTTCCCCGCTCGAAGCCCGGCTCTGCCACGGGCTGTTCCGGCCTGCCCACCCGCAGCCGCCGGATTCCGTACGACCCGAAAGGTTCAGTCACCATGCCCGTCGAATTCCTCGGCATCGCCGCCACCGGTGATGGTTCGGAGACCACCGTCCGCTCCACGGCGGCCTTCGACCGCGACTACACCCTGCGGCTGGCCCGGGCCCACGAGGACAACGGCTGGGACCGCGTGCTGTTCGCCTACGGCGCCGGCACCCCCGATCCGGCGGCGGCCGCGGCGTTCCTCGCGGCCCGGCTCGACCGGCTCCAGATCCTGCTGGCGCACCGGCCGAACGTCTCCTATCCGACCTACGCGGCCAAGACCTTCGCCACCCTGGACCGGATCAGCGACGGGCGGCTCACCGTCCACTTCATCACCGGCGGCAACGACCACGAGCAGCAGCGCGAGGGCGACTTCCTGACCAAGGACCAGCGCTACGCCCGCACCCGCGAGTACATCGGGATCGTCAAGAAGGCGTGGACCAGCAAGGAGCCCTTCGACCACCAGGGCGAGTACTACCGCTTCAACGACTTCGTCTCGGACGTCTTCCCCGTCCAGGCCCCGCGCCCGGGCGTCTCCTTCGGCGGCTCCTCGGAGGCCGCCTACGCGGCCGGCGGGGCCGAAGCGGACATCTACTGCCTCTGGGGCGAGCCGCTGGCCCGGACCGCCGAGCAGATCGAGCGGGTGAAGGAGGCCGCGCGGGCCGCCGGACGGGCGGACGTGCCGCGCATCCAGGTCGCCTTCCGGCCGATCATCGCGCCGACCGAGGAGCTGGCCTGGGAGAAGGCGTACCGGACGGTGGACGCCATCCGGGCCCGCAAGGAGTCCGGCGGGCCGGGCCGTCCCGGCGGGGCGCGCCCGCAGGGCCGGACCCCGGAGAACACCGGCTCCCAGCGGCTGCTGGAGATCGCCGAGGCCGGCGAGCGCTACGACCGCGCGCTCTGGACCCCGACCGCGGCCGTCACCGGCGGGGCCGGCAACTCCAACGCCCTGGTCGGCACGCCGGAGACGGTCGCCCAGGCGCTGCTCGACTACTACGACCTCGGCGTGGACATCCTCTCCGCGCGCGGTTACGCGCTGCTCGACGACGCGATCGACTTCGGCCGCTACGTCATTCCGATCGTGCGCGAGGAGGTCGCCAAGCGGGACGCCGCGAAGGCGGCGGAGCGGGAGGCCCGGGCCGAGCGCGACCGCCGTCAGCTGATCGCGGTCCAGGCGTGAGCGGCACCGGCCTGGCGACCGAGGTCCGCCGGGTCACGATCGACGACCCGCTGGTCGAGCCGCTGCTGCGGGAGCTGACCGAGGAGTACGTCACCCGCTACGGGCCGCAAGCCCGGGAGGAGATGCGCCGGTACCCGAAGGACGCCTTCGCGGAGCCGGCCGGCGTCCTGCTCCTCCTCCTGGAGGACGGCGAGCCGGTGGCCGGCGGTGCGTACAAGCGGTACGACGAACGGACCGCCGAGGTGAAGCGGATGTGGACGCACTCCGCGCACCGCCGCCGGGGGCTGGCCAGCCGGGTGCTGATGGAGCTGGAGCGGGCCGCGCGGGAGGCCGGCTACACCCGGATCCACCTCACCACCGGCCCGCGCCAGCCCGAGGCCAAGGGGCTCTACCTGGCCACCGGCTACACCCCGCTGTTCGACGTCGACGCCGATCCGCTGACCATCGGCCCGCTGGCGTTCGAGAAGCTCCTGCCGGCCCGCGGCGATCGGCCCCGGCCCCGCGCCGAGCAGGGCGACCGGCCCCGCGCCGAGCGGGGCGACCCGCCCCACCCCGCACGCCGACCCCACCCCGCACCGACCCCGAAAGGCGCCACACTCCCGTGAGAACCACCACCGTCCGCCGCCGCCTGCTCGCGACCGCCGCCCTGCTGCCGGTCCTGGCCCTGGCCGCGTGCGGCTCGGACCCGAAGACCGCCGCCCGGTCCGGCGCCGGCAAGGCGGCGGTCGACGCCGCCGCGCAGGACCTCGTCTCCGGCATCCAGAAGTCGGACGCCGCGGCCGCGCTGCTGCCCGAGGACGTCCGCAAGGCCGGGACGGTCAAGTTCGGTTCGACGATCGCCACGCCGCCCGCCGCGTTCTACGCCGACCAGGCCACCAAGAAGGCGGCCGGGGTGGACATCGACTTCACCGACGCGGTGGCCAAGGTGCTCGGCCTGACCGTGGAGCGCGAGGAGGCGGCCTTCGAGACCATCCTGCCCGCGCTCGGCAGCGGCAAGTACGACGTCGGCACCGGCAACTTCGGGGTCACCGCCGCCCGGCTGAAGACCATCGACTTCGTCACCTACATCGACGACGGCCAGGGCTTCGCGGTCAAGAAGGACAACACCACCCTCCAGCCCGTCACCGACCTCGTCCAGCTCTGCGGACTGGTCATCGGCACCGGGGCCGGCACCACCTTCGAGACCACGCTGAACAGCAGGAAGAACGTCTGCACCGACGCCGGCAAGAAGCCCTACGAGGTCAAGGCGTTCAGCGACAACGGCGCCACGCTGACCGGCCTCCAGCAGGGCCGGATCGACGTCGTGATGTCGACCATCAACGGCCTGCGCTACCAGGCGTCCCAGGAGGCGTCCGGGACGAAGTTCCTCGGCGAGTTCCACCGGCTGGACGTCGGCTTCGCGTTCAAGAAGGGCTCCACGCTCACCCCGGCGTTCCAGGCGGCGGTCAACCAGCTGATCAAGGACGGGACGTACGACAAGATCGTCAAGAAGTGGGGAGTAGTCGATTCGGCGATCAAGGAGTCCCAGATCAGCCCGCCCGAGCACGCGTGACCCCCTGTCCGGGCCCCGGGCCTGTTGGAGGAATCCCACCATGACCATCACCACCGAGGCCGGCCCGCCGGCCGGCACGGCCACCAAGACGCCGGCCGCCCCCGCCGGGCGCGTCGACCTCGGCGAGCTGGCCGGCCTGCGGACCGTCCGCGCCCGCCACCCCCTGCGCTGGGCCGTCGGCCTGGCCGCCCTCGTCGTCCTCGTCCAGTTCGCCCACGGGCTGGCCACCAACCCGGGCTGGGACTGGGACACCTTCCGCGTCTACTTCTCCGCCGACACCATCCTGCGCGCGGTCGGCCGCACCATCGAACTCACCCTCTACGGCACCCTGCTGGGCTTCCTGCTGGGCGCCGTGGTGGCCGCGATGCGGCTGTCGCGCAGTGCGATCCTGCAGTCCATCGCCTGGGCCTACGTCTGGGCGTTCCGCTCGATCCCGCTGATCGTGCAGCTGGTGTTCTGGTTCAACCTCTCCTACCTCTACAAGCGGTTCGGCATCGGCATCCCGTTCGGCCCGACCTTCGCCGAGTTCGAGACGATCGGGGTGCTGGGCGCCCTGGGCGCCGCCGTGCTGGGGCTGGGTCTGCACCAGGCGGCGTTCGCGGCGGAGATCATCCGCGGCGGCATCATCGCGGTCGACGGTGGGCAGCGCGAGGCCGCCGCCGCCCTGGGCGTGCCGCGCTGGCGCCAGGCCTGGCGGATCGTGCTGCCGCAGGCCATGCGCGGCATCCTGCCGGCCGCCGCCAACGAGGTGATCTCGCTCTTCAAGGGCACCTCGGTGGTCTACGTGATGGCCATCGGCGAGCTCTTCTACCAGGTGCAGGTCGTCTACGGCCGCACCGGCCGGGTGGTGCCGCTGCTGATGGTGGCCACCGTCTGGTACGTGCTGCTGACCACGGTGCTGTCGATCGGCCAGTACTACGTCGAGCGCTACTTCGCCCGGGGCGCCGAACGTACCCCGCCGCCCACCCCGCTCCAGCGGGTCCGGGCCTTCGTCCAGGGCCTGCGGGCCGACCGCACCCCCGTCGTGACCGCTTCCGGAGGACGCTCGTGACCACCCCCGTCGTGGAACCCATGGTGCAGGTCAGGGGCCTGCACAAGAGCTTCGGCCAGCTCGCCGTCCTGCGCGGCGTCGATCTCGACGTGCCGGCCGGCTCGGTGACGGTGGTGCTCGGCCCCTCCGGCTCCGGCAAGTCGACGCTGCTGCGCTCGATCAACCACCTGGAGAAGCTCGACCGCGGCTTCGTCGCGATCGACGGTGAGCTGATCGGCTACCGGCGCTCCGGCGACCGGCTGCACGAGCTCAGGGAGCGCGACGTCCTGCGCCAGCGCACCAACATCGGCTTCGTGTTCCAGAACTTCAACCTGTTCCCGCACCTCACGGTGGTGGAGAACATCATCGAGGCGCCGGTCAGCGCGCTGCGCCGGCCCAAGGCCGAGGCCCGGGCGGCGGCCCGGCGGCTGCTGGAGCGGGTCGGCCTCGCCGACAAGGCGGACGCCTACCCGCGCCAGCTCTCCGGCGGCCAGCAGCAGCGCGTGGCGATCGCCCGGGCGCTGGCACTGGAGCCGAAGGTGCTGCTCTTCGACGAGCCCACCTCGGCGCTGGACCCGGAGCTGGTCGGTGAGGTGCTGGACGTCATCAAGGACCTCGCCCGGACCGGCACCACGATGATCGTGGTGACCCACGAGATCGGGTTCGCCCGCGAGGTCGCCGACACCGTGGTCTTCATGGACGACGGCGTGGTGGTCGAGCAGGGCCCGCCGAAGGCCGTCCTGGACGATCCGCAGCACGAGCGCACCCGCGCCTTCCTGGCCAAGGTCCTCTGACCCTCCGCCTCCAACTCTCTTCCACCGATCAGGAGTTCCGCCATGTCCCTACCCCGTCGCGCCCTCGTGACCGCCGCCGCGCTCGCCGCCACCCTCACCCTGGCCGCCTGCGGCAGCGCCACGGACGCCTCTTCGGAACTCGCTCCCGCCAAGGGCAGCACCGCTCCGGACGGCACCACGGTGAACCTGACGCCCCATCAGAACCGCATCACGACGGGCAAGGTGGACGCCATCGCGGCGCTGGTTCCGGAGGAGATCAGAAAGAGAGGGACGCTGACGGTCGCCAACTCACTGGGTACCACGCCACCACTGGACTTCTACGCGAACGACGACAAGACCGTCATCGGCGTCGAGCCGGACCTCGCCTTGCTGGTCGGCAACGTCCTCGGCCTGAAGGTGGAGTTCAACCCGGTCTCCTGGGAGAACGTCTTCGTCGGCCTGGACAGCGGCAAGTTCGACGTCGGCATGACCAACATCACCGTCACCGAGGCCCGCAAGGAGAAGTACGACTTCGCCACCTACCGGCTGGACATCCTCGGCTTCGAGGCCAAGAAGGGCACCGGCTGGAAGGTCGCCGGCCCCAAGGACGTCGCGGGCAGGACGATCGCCGTCTCCTCCGGCACCAACCAGGAGAAGCTGCTGATCGGCTGGAACGAGGAGAACGTCAAGAACGGCCTCAAGCCGGTCGACATCAAGTACTTCCAGAGCTCCTCCGACTACTACCTGGCCCTGTCCTCCGGCCGGATCGACGCCTATGTCGGCCCCAATCCGAGCCTGGCCTTCCACGCCGTGCAGACCGGTGAGACGGAGGTGGTGGGCACCTACTCCGGTGGCGGCGCGGACGTCCTCGGGAAGATCGCGGCGACCACCAAGAAGGACGGCGGGCTGGTCCAGGCGCTGAACGGCGCGATCAACGAGATCATCAAGAACGGCACCTACGGCCAGGCGCTGAAGCGGTGGGGACTCGACGGCGAGGCCGTCCAGACCTCCGAGATCAACCCGCCCGGCCTGCCCAAGCCCAAGCCGTAGTCCGTTCACCCCCATGTCCTCCCCCAGCGCTATGGTGGCCCCGGTCACGGTGGACGCGGTTCGAATCCGGCGTACTCGGGGGTTGGGGGAGACATGAGGGCTGGGGAGGTGCTGGACGGCCGCTACCGGCTGGACCGGATGCTCGGCCAGGGCGGATTCGGCGTGGTCTGGGCGGCCTACGACAGCAACATCGGGCGGCCGGTCGCGGTCAAGGTCCTCTCCGAGGAGAAGGCGAGCGACGACGAGGCGGTCGCCCGCTTCATCCGCGAGGCGAAGACCGCCGGCAGCCTGTCCAATCCGCACATCGTCACGCTGCACGACTACGGCCGGGTCCAGGAGGGCGCCTGGTCCACCCACTACCTGGTGATGGAACTGGTCCGCGGCCGCCCGCTGTCCGCGGTCATCAAGGAGGGCGTGCCCGACCCGGCGCTCGCGCTGAAGTGGGTCCGGCAGGTCTGCAAGGCGCTGGACGCCGCCCACCGCTCGGGCGTGGTGCACCGGGACATCAAGCCCGAGAACATCATGATCGCCGAGAGCGGCGAGGCCAAGGTGCTGGACTTCGGCATCGCCCGGCTCCTCACCCAGTCGGGCAGCGGGCTCACCTCCACCGGCGTCGTCATCGGCACCCCGCCCTACCTGGCACCGGAGTGCTGGGCCGGCGACACCATCGACGGCCGGGCCGACCTCTACGCGCTCGGTGTGGTGCTCTTCCAACTCTGCACCGGGCAGCGGCCGTTCAACGCCGGCTCGCCGGTCACCATGATGTACCAGCATCTGAACGACCCGCCGCCGCCGGTGCGCACCCCCTACCCGGCGCTCGCCGCGCTGATCCGCCAGATGCTCGCCAAGAACCCGGCCGACCGGCCCGCCGACGCCGCCGAGGTGCGCCGCCGGCTGCGCGACATCCCGGTCGGCCAGGCCGCCGCGCCCACGCCGCCCGAACCGCCCGAGGCGCTGCGCCTGCGGGCTGACCGGGCCTGGGAGTACGGCGTCGAGGGCCGGCCCGAAGAAGCCGTCCGGATGCTGACCGAGCTGATCCCGCGGCTCGCCCGCAGCTTCGGCCCGGCCGACCTCCGCACCCTGCGCACCTGCCACGACCTCGCCCTCTGGCTGGCCCGCGGCGGCAGCCCGGGGGCCGCCGCCGCACTGCTGCGCGAGCTGGCCCCGGCCCTGATCGGCGAGCCGCAGGCGCACGCCGACGCCCTGCGCGACCTGGACCGCTGGGAGCGCGAGCGTGACGGGACCGGCCCCGGTCCCGCCCGGGCGCTCCCCCTGGACCAGCTCCTCGCCGGCGGCCCGCAGCGAGCCTGACGCGCCCCGGCGGTCCGCGCCTCGTCGGCGCGGTACCGGACGGGCGACGGCCCGCCACCCGACGGAGGTCGGGTGGCGGGCCGTCGTGGGTCGTACGGGGTCAGATACCGGCCGCTGCCAGCAGCCGGGTGCCCTGGTGGGTGTCGTTCCAGCCGCTCCACTGCCCGGCGTCGTAGTCGCCGGCCGCGTCCAGGACGGTGCCCCAGGTCTTGCCGAGGCCGTAGAGCCGCAGCGTGTTCCCGGTGGCCGCGGCGGCGAGCTGCTCGATGTCACCGCGGTGGCCGAGGACGGCCGAGAGGTCGGCCCAGGAGCTCCAGCGTCCGGCCGCGTAGTCGGCGGTGATCTGGTGGACGCTGCCACCACTCACGGCGAGGACGTGGAACCGGGAGCCCGTGCTCGCGGCGGCCAGCTGGGTCACGGTGCCGGGCGTCCCGAAGAGACGGGTGATGTCGTCGGACCTCCAGGAGCCCCGGTCGTAGTCTCCGTCGGCCGTGTAGACGTGGCCGTCGGTGCCCAGCGCGGCCAGGTGGAGGGTGTTGCCGACCGAGGCCGCCGCCACCTGCTGGACTCCCGAGCCCAGGCCGGCGGCGCCGGTGATGTCGCCCCACTGGCTCCAGCTGCCCGTGTCGTAGTCCGCCACGGCCTCGTAGAGGCGGCCGTCGGCCACCGCGACCACGTGCAGCCGGTCGCCGGTCGAGGCGGCCGCCACCGCGGTGACCGCACCGAGCGGCCCGGCCGCTCCCGGCACCTCGATGTCGTACCAGCCCTTCCAGTCGTCCTCGACCAGCCGGCGGTCCGCGGTCAGGACCCGGCCGCCCTGGACCCGGAGCACATGGACCTGGTCGTTCGCGGTGTACGCCTCGGCGAGCGGCGGACGCGTGCCGTCCTGGCTGCTGAGGCCCCGGTTGCCGAGCGTCCAGGCGCCCCGGGTGTAGTCGGCGTTCATCATGAACAGCTGGTCGCCGCCGTAGCCCTCGACCAGCTGGACCCGCTCGCCGGACAGCCTGGCCCTGATCGCAGGGGGGTAGTCGGCGTCGACGGTGTGGCTCGTGCTCCGGGTGCGGCCGCCGGCGTCGCTCACCTGCACCGTGAGGGTGTAGCTGCCCGGCCGCGCGTAGTCGTGCCGCCACTCGTTGTTCCGGGTGCCGTCACCCCAGTCGACGGAGCGGGCGGTGATCTCCCAGGGGCTGAGGGCCGTCTGGGTGGCGATCGAGTACCGGATCAGGCCGGCTGTGGCGTTCTGGTCCTGCGCCGTCGTGAAGTCGAGGGTCAGCGGAGCGTCCGGGCGGACCGAGACCGGGTCCGGCCGGGCCGTGGTCGGGCGCTGCGCCCCGAGCTCGTCCAGGACCGTGAGGACCGGCAGGAAGTCGCCGGTGCGCTGGTAGACGTGGGTGGCGGTCGGCTCGGTGGTCTCCACGGGCGGGGTGCCGTCGCCGAAGTCGAAGGAGTAGCGGAGCCGGGTGGTCCACTCGTTCTCGGCCGTCGCGGTGACCTTGACGGTGAACGGAGCGGGACCCTGGATGCTCGGGTGGACCGTCCCGGTGACGGTGAGGCCCGCGTCGCGCAGGCCCGTCCGCTCGTAGGCGCCCCGGTCGCGGACCGTGCCGCGCGGTCCGGCGTTCGGCGCGCCGGGGTGGTCCACCGGGGCCTGGCCCAGCAGGTCGACGGGCTGGACGCCGGGCGCGTCCGGGTCGGCGTCGTCGAAGGCGGCGGTGTCGGCCTCGGTCAGCTCGTAGTCCGCGGAGTTGAGGAAGACGGGGTTCAGGTCGAGGTCGTGCGCCCCCTGGCCGGTGGCGGCGGTGAAGGCGGCCGGCGAGGGGTACGCGGCGCCCGCCCACCCGTAGGCGGTGCCGCCGGTCGCCGGGTGGACGGTGTTGTAGTCCACGGTCGTCCCGGCGACCGCCTCCGCGGCGACGGAGATCTGCGTGCCGCCCCGTGGCTCGGCGCCCGGGGCGCAGTCCGGCGTCCAGGAGCCCGGGACGGCGGTCAGGACGTTGTTCCGGACGGACACGCCGGTGGCGGTGCCGGCCACGGCCACGGCCGGTCCGCAGGGCGCCGTGACGGTGTTGTTGGTGACGGCGAGCCCGGTCACGCCGGTCGCCGTGACCGGGCTGCGGTCCGCGAGGGTGAAGAGGTTGGTGGCGACGACGGTGTCCCGGACCCCGGGGTCGAGCGTGATGCCGGTGGAGCTCTCGAAGCGGTTGCCGCGGACGGTCACGTTCCGGCTCGCGCCCGAGACGTGGATGTCGCCGCCGTCGCCGCCGTAGAGGAAGTTGTTGTGCTCGATGACGACGTTGCCGGAGTCGGCGACCGAGAACGCGGTCTTGTAGCTGTGCAGGGTGAAGTTCCTGATCACCACGTCGTGGACGCCCTTCAGGGCGAACAGGGGGGAGCCGAACCCGACCTGGCTCCGGTAGCTCTGGTCCTCGCGCAGGCCCGGATCGTCGCCTTCGATGACGATCGGTTTCTCCGGGGTGCCGGAGCGGGTGACCTCCACGTTCCCCTCGTTGCCGCCGTACCGGGCGACATGGACGGTCTGCCCGGGCTCCGCGACCTTCACGGCGGCGGCGAGGGAGCAGAACGGGCGGTCGGCGGCGCCGGATCCGGTGTCGGAGCACTGCGGCGGCCGGTTGTCGACGTAGAGCGTGCTGAGCGGCTCGGCGGCGATGGCGGCCGGCGCGGGAAGGCCCAGGACTGTGACGGCCGAGACGACGGCCAGCCCGAGGGCACGGCGAAGGAGCACGGAGGGATCTCCAGGTGGGGGGAACGGAGGAGACGGGTGGTGCCCGGTCCGGCCGAGCGGCCGGACCGGGCACCGTCGGGGCGGAGCGGCTGTCAGCCGGCGCCCGCCGCGGTCAGGTTGGCGAGGTTCGGCAGGGTGCCGGCGGCTCCGGCGGTGGTGACCTCCGCCCACGGGCGCCAGACGCCCCTGGCGAAGTCGCCGGTGGCGTTGTAGACGTGGTTGCCGCTGAACTCGTCGCTGACGGCGTACAGCTGCAGCGACGTGCTGGTGCCGGCGGCGGCGAGCCGGGTGACGTGGCCGGCGAGCCCGACGACGGCCGAGAGGTTGTACCAGCCGCTCCAGCTTCCGGCCGAGTAGTCGGCGGCGGCCTGGTAGACGCTGCCGCCGGCGAGCGCCAGGACGTGGAAGGTGTTGCCGACGGTGGCCGCCGAGAGCTGGGTGACCCCGGTCGGGTTGCCGAGCCAGCCGGGCAGCGGGCCGGACCACCAGGTGCCGCGGTCGTAGTCGCCCTCGGCGGCCCGGACCTGACCCTGCTGGTCCACCATCGCGATGTGCAGGACGTTGCCGGTGGCACCGGCGGCGATCCGGGTGATGCGGGTGTCCACCCCCGCCGCGCTGCTGACGTCGGCCCAGCCGGACCAGGTGCCGCTGTCGTAGTCGGCGGTGTTCTGGTAGACGCGTCCGTTGTACACGGCCAGCACGTGCACCTTGTTGCCGATCGCGGCCGCGGTGACCTGCTGGGCGACCGGGCGGGTGTTGTCGAGCGGGGCCAGCGTCTGCCAGCTGCCCCACTGGAAGTCCCTGACGCGCCAGTCGGCGCTGGCCAGGTCCCAGCCCACCATGCGGAAGACGTGCAGGTCGCCGTTGGCGGTGAAGGCCGAGGCCATCGGGATGTTGGTGCCGGGGTACACGAGGTTGTCGTAGGCGGGGACGGTGGTCCACCGGCGCCAGGCGCCGCTGGTGTAGTTGGCCGCCGCGTCACCGAAGCCCTCGACGGTCGGGCGGGTGTCGGTGAGGACACGCACCCGCTCGCCGTAGACGAGGTCCTTCATGGCCGCGGTGTAGTCGACGTCGACGGTCTTGGTGGTGCTGGCCTTCCGGCCGCTCTCGTCGGTCGCGGTGACCGTCACGTCGTAGCTGCCCGGGTGCGGGTACGTGTGCGACATGGACGAGTAGGTGGTGTTGCTGCCGTCGCCCGGGTCGATCTCGTAGCGCTGGATCCGCCAGGGGCTGGTGGCGTCGACCTGGAAGGTGTACTCCAGCGGCCGCTGGGTCTGCTTGACCTCGCCGATCGACACGGTCAGCGGCCCGGGTTCGTTGACGACGGCCTGGTTCGTCGCGGTGCCGGTGACCCTGGCGCCGAGCGCGTCCTGGACGGTCACGCTCGGGAGGTAGCGGCCGACCGCGGTGTAGGTGTGCCGCACCGTCGGATCGGTGCTGGTCACCGGCGCGGTGCCGTCATGGAAGTCATAGGTGTAGGTCAGCGCGGTCGGCCAGTTGTTCAGCACGGTGGCGGTGACCTTGACGGCCAGCGGCGCGGCTCCCTGCGGGCTGTAGAAGTCGGCGCCGCCGACCTGGAGCGACGCCCACTGCAGGCCTTGGAGTTCGCGCGCGCCGCGGTCCCGGCCGTTGCTGCCGGGGGTGCCGGCCACCAGCGGGTCGTCCAGTGCCGGCCTGCCGGTCAGGTCGGTGGGGAGGACGCCCGGGGCGGCGGGGTTGGCCGAGTCGATCGCCGCGGTGGCGGCTTCGGTCAGGTTGAGCACGCCGTCGGCGGTCGCGAAGGCGATCTGCTGGTCGGTGTCCCGCGCGCCCTGGCCGGTGGCGGCGTTGAACTCCGCGGCGGAGCTGTAGCGGGCATCGCCCCAGGTGTACGCGGCGGCCGTCTCACGGGGGTGGACGACGTTGAAGTCGACCGTGGTCCCGTCCGTCGAGCCGGCGGCCACGGCGATCGTGGCGTCGCCCCAGCCGCCCGGCATCCGGGAGCAGTCGGGAGCCCACCTCAGTGCGGCGCTGTAGCCGTCGATGATGTTGTTCTGGACCGACCCGCCCGTCGAGGCGCCCTTGAGGGCGACGCTCGGGCCGCAGACCGAGGCGATGGTGTTGTTGGTGACCGCGAGGCCCGGCGAGTCGGTGGCCGAGATGCCGGTGAAGCCGCCACCGAACTCGTTGGTGGTGATCGTGACGTCGTGCGAGCCGGGCTCGACGGTCACGCCGCCGGCGAGTTGGAAGGTGTTGCGGCTGATCGTGACGTGGTCGCTCTGCCCGGTCACCCGGACGGCCGGCGCCGGGGTTCCCGTCTGGTCGCGGTCGTGGAGGAGGTTCCGGTCGAGCGTCACCCGGCTGGAGTCCGTCACCACCACCGACTGCGGGGTGGTCAGGTAGAACCCGCGGATCACCACGTCGTGGACGCCCGTGAGAGCGAGCGCCGTGGTGTCCTTCGGGACGAGCAGGGGGACGGCCCAGGCGCTGTCACCGTGGGAGATCCCGGCGAACGTGATCGGCTTGTCGGCGGTGCCGGACCTGGCCGGGTGGAAGTCCTCGGTGAAGGCGTCGCCGCGGGCCTCGACGGTCTGGCCGGGTTCGACGACCTGGGCGGCCCTGGTGAGGGTGCAGTAGGGCTGGGCCTGGGTACCGCTGCCGCTGTCGGAGCAGTTGGCACTCGGGTAGTTGTTGACGTACAGCGTGGTGGCCGGCTCGGCGAGAGCGGGCAGGGGGGCGCCGAGGACGACGGCGGCAGCGGCAGCCGTCAGGCCGAGGGCGCGCTTCATGCGCACGATGGGTGTTCTCCGGTGAAGGGGCAGCGCCGGTGCGGAGCGTGCGGGCTGCGGCAGTGAGGTTGTATGAATTTGATCAAAGTCTGGCAGCCGACCTGACAGTGCGTCGAGAGGATTCCCAGGGGTGCCGGTCCGGCCGTCCCGGATGTCCGGCTCGGTCCGGAATCGTCCGGTCGCCCGGGCTCCGGGCTCGGATCCGCGCCACCCGCTGTGCCGGGGGCTGTCAACCGTGCGGGCCCCTGATTCGGCACCGCCGTGGGTGGCGGGAATTGAGAGGAATTCGCCGAGCTGGACCGTCTGGTTCGCAGGCGCCAGGCGTTGATATACCTCGCAACAAGAGTTCGGTGCGGTGTGTGCGGCCGTACCGGCGAGCTGAGACGAAAGTGGTGGTGACGCTCAGATGAAGCTCCTCCGTGTCGGACCACCGGGCGCCGAGCGTCCGGTCGCGCTGGGCCACGACGGCACCGCGTACGACCTCTCCGGCCGGGCCCGGGACATCGACGGCGCGTTCCTGTCCGGGCTCGACCCGGACGCGCTGGCCCGCGACGCGGCCGCCGGCCTGCTGCCGGTGACCGACATCGCCGGGCAGCGGGTCGGCGCTCCGGTCGTGCGGCCGGGCAAGGTGGTCGGGATCGGGCTCAACTACCGGGACCACGCCGTCGAGGCCGGCGCGGCCATCCCGGACGAGCCGGTGATCTTCCTCAAGCCCGGCAACACCGTGGTCGGCCCGTACGACGAGGTGCTGGTGCCCCGGGGCGGCGAGAAGACCGACTACGAGGCCGAGCTGGCGATCGTGATCGGTCGCACCGCCCGGTACCTGGCCGGTCACCGGGAGGCCGCGGAGGTGATCGCCGGCTACACGATCGCCAACGACGTCACCGAGCGGGCCTTCCAGTTCGAGCGCGGCGGCCAGTGGGACAAGGGCAAGTCGGCGGAGACCTTCACCCCGCTCGGCCCCTGGCTGGTCACCGCCGACGAGGTCGCCGACCCGCAGCGGCTGCCGCTGCGCCTGTGGGTCAACGGCGAGCTGCGGCAGGACGGCTCCACCGCACAGATGATCTTCCCGGTACTGGAGATCGTCCGGTACGTCAGCCAGTTCATGGTGCTGGAGCCGGGCGACGTGATCGTCACCGGCACTCCGGCGGGCGTCACCCTGGGTCGCCCGGGCACCCCGTTCCTGACCCCCGGGGACATCGTGGAGATCGAGATCGACGGGCTGGGCCGCCAGCGCCAGGTGCTCGGCAAGGCCTGACGCCCGGGCGGCGCCCCACCCCGACCCCGGGCACGGGGGTCGGGTCGGGCCCTCGGAGCCCCTGGCGGGCCCCGCCCGACGCGCGCCCGCGCCTCAGCCGCCGAGCGCCTCCCGCAGCCGCGCGGCCCGCGGTGCGTCCGGGCCCTCCAGCGCCAGCAGCGTGGTCAGGGTCTGCGCCGTCTGCGGATCGTGCAGCGCCGTCGCCGCGGCCATCGCCATGAACTGGTCCACCAGCCAGTCCCGCAGCTCACCCACCGGCAGGACCCGGCCCTCGTCCAGCCAGGTCAGCGAGGCGCCCTCGACCACCGCGATCCACGAGCGCACCAGCAGCGTCAGCCGCGGCCCGGCCTCGCGGACGCCGAGGTGACGCAGGGTCCGCTTGAGCGCCGCCCGCCGGACGTCGTCCACGATCGCCGAGGTGCGCTGGGTCTCCACCACCGAGCCGCCGCGCAGCAGGGCCGAGTACCCGGCGTCGTGCTCGGCCACGAAGGCGAAGTAGCTCTCCAGTACGGCGGCCAGCTGCTCGGTCGGGGTGCCGGCCAGTGGCACCGTGAACCGGCTGGTGAGTTCCTGCGCCGCGGTGCGCAGTGCGGCCTCGTACAACTGCTGCTTGCCGCCCGCGAAGTACCGGTACACCAGCGGCCGCGAGGCCCCGGCGGCGGCCGCCACGTCGTCCAGGCTCACCTCGTCCGGTGGCCGCGAGGCGAACAGCTCCAGCGCCACCGCGATCAGCTGCTCCCGCCGCTGCTGCACCGGCAGTCGCCGGTACCCGCTGCGCCGCGGACGGGCCTCGGGGGAGGGCGGGACGGGCACTGGGCTGGCTTCCATGGCGGTCAGCGTAATGGGCGCCGGTCCGATCGGATCCTTGCCTGCACCGATCTTCCCGAACGGATGTTTGTGGCCGGGCCGGCCGGCCACCGGCGGGTCAGCGGTCGGCCACCGGCGGGTCAGCGGCATCCCGGCGGACCGGCCGCCGACGATGGGACGGACACCGCCGCTTCGAGGAGGACCACCGGATGGCGCGGGCAGAGCAGTGGACGGCCGCCGCGCGCCGGGTACCGGGAGCGGTCCTGCGGTGGGTCCGGTCGGCGCCCGGGACGTACCTGTGGCTGCTGCTCCTGGCGGACACCAGCTTCGTGGTGGCGCGGATGGACCCGGCGAACCTGGACTGGTTCCTGACCGCCCGCTCGACCAACCTGGACAACCTGCGCGAGGACCCGCTGCACGTCCTGGTGGCCAGCGCGCTCTGGGCGGAGCAGTCGAGCTTCCTCCTCTACTTCGTGCTGTTCACCCTCTTCCACGCCAACGCCGAGCGTTGGCTGGGCACCCTGCGCTGGTTCACGGTGGCCGCCACCGCGCACGTGCTGGCCACCCTCGTCAGCGAGGGGGTGGTCGCCCGGGGCATCCTGAGCGGCCGCCTCCGGGAGAGCCTGTCCGCCGCGGTGGACGTCGGCGTCTCGTACGCGCTGGCCGGGGTGGTCGCCGTGCTGACGTACCGCTTCGCCGGCCGCTGGCGCCTGCTGTACGGGGGCGGCGTGCTGCTCTTCTACCTGGTGCCGCTGGTCACTTCGCACACCTTCACGGACCTCGGACACTTCAGCGCGGTACTGATCGGCCTCTGCTTCTTCCGGTTCGCGCGCGGCCGGCCCACCTGGGACCCGGGTCTGCTGCTCAGGCGCCGGCGGGAGCGCCGGGCGGGTGCCTGAAATGGCCGGTCCATGCCACAGGGTAGGGGCTTGCAATCGGCTCGGGCCGCGAAATGATGTCCGGATGGTTGAAGAACTGATCAGCTCCGGCGGCACCACCCCGCGCCGTATTGCCGACGACTACGTGCAGGCCCTGGCCGAGCTCGACCCGCTGACCGCGGTGTACCTGGGGCTCAACCTCGACGACGACCGCCTTCCCGACCTCTCCCCGGCCGGTGACGAGGCGCTCGCCGAGCTCGGCCGCCGCACGCTCGCCCGGCTCTCGGACGCGGAGCGGGACGGAGCCGCGGAGGACGAGGCCGAGCGCCGCTGCGCCCGGCTGCTGCGTGAGCGGCTCACCGCCGGGCTGGCCGTCCACGACGCGGGGGAGGGCTTCCGCGCGGTTCGCAACCTGGGCTCGCCGGTCCACCACGTGCGTGAGGTCTTCACCCTGATGCCCGCCGACACCGAGCACCAGTGGGAGGTGATCGGCCGCCGGCTGGCCCGGGTGCCGGTCGCACTGGAGCAGTACCGGGAGACCCTCGCCGCGGGCGTCGAGCGCGGCCTGCTCTCCGGTCCCCGCCAGGTGACCACCGTGGTCGAGCAGCTCGGCGACTGGCTGGAGGGGGACGAGGCCGGGTGGTTCGGCGTGTTCGTCCGGCAGGCGCCCGAGGGCCTGCGCGCCGGCCTGGCCGGGCCCGCCGCGGCGGCCGCCGACGCGGTGGCCGGCCTGCGCGACTGGCTGCGCGACGTCTACGGCCCGGCCGCCGCCGACACCCCCGACACCACCGGGCGCGAGCGCTACGGCCGCTGGGTGCGCTACTGGACGGGCGCCGACCTCGACCTGGACGAGGCGTACGACTGGGCCTGGCAGGAGTTCCACGGCCTGCTCGCTCAGATGGAGACGGAGGCCGAGAAGGTGCTCCCCGGCTCCACCCCGATGGAGGCGATGAAGTGGCTGGAGACCGAGGGCCCGGCCGTCCAGGGCGCCGAGCCCGCGCGTGAGTACCTCCAGGGGCTGATGGACGGCGCGATCCGCGACCTCCAGGGCACCCACTTCGACCTGGCCGAGCCGGTCACCCGGGTCGAGTCGATGATCGCCCCGGCCGGCAGCGCCGCCGCGCCCTACTACACCTCGCCCTCGCTGGACTTCAGCCGCCCGGGGCGGACCTGGCTGCCGACCATCGGCCGGGAGCGCTTCCCGGTCTGGGACCTCGTCTCCACCTGGTACCACGAGGGCGTTCCCGGCCACCACCTCCAGCTCGCGCAGTGGAACTTCGTCGCCGACCGGCTCTCCACCTACCAGGTCAGCATCGGCGGGGTGAGCGCCAACGTGGAGGGCTGGGCGCTGTACGCCGAGCGTCTGATGGACGAGCTGGGCTACCTCACCGACCCGGGCCACCGGCTCGGTTACCTCAACGCCCAGATGATGCGCGCGCTGCGGGTGATCGTCGACATCGGCATGCACGTCGGGCTGGACTTCCCCGCCGACTCCCCGTACCGGCCGGGTGAGCCCGTCCTGCCGGCCGCGGCCCGGGAGTTCTTCGGCCGGTACTGCGGGCTGTCGGCGGAGGTCCTGGACAGCGAGCTGGTCCGCTACCTGGGCATGCCCGGCCAGGCGATCGGCTACAAGCTGGGCGAGCGGGCCTGGCTGCGCGGCCGGGCGGCGGCCCGTGCGGCGCACGAGGCGCGCGGCGAGGAGTTCGACCTCAAGGCCTGGCACATGGCGGCGCTCTCGCAGGGCTCGCTGGGCCTGGACGACCTGGTCGCGGAGCTGGCCGCGCTGTAGCGGTGCCGGTGCCGGTGCCGGTGCCGGTGCCTGAGTCGGCCGAGGTCGACGGTCGACGGTCGACGGCGTCGTGGCGGGCCCCCGGGTGGCACGGACACCCGGGGGCCCGCGCGTCCTCCTGCCGGCTGCTCCGCCGGGCCGTCCGCACACCCGGCGGTCCTGGTCCCGTGGTCCCGGAGTCATGGTTCATTGGTCCCAATTCGTACGATTTGATGAGCTTTTTCCTTGCCATTCGCCGCGCGGCGCGTTTGGCTTGAAGGCGACTGCGTGACCTCTCCGAACCCCTGCGGAAGGCTCCCCCAGTGTCTGCTCAACCTGCCACCGGCCATAAGGCGGCGGACAGTCGTCGCTGGTGGGCATTGGCGGTCATCGCCATCGCCCAGCTGATGATCGTCCTCGACATCACCATCGTGAACATCGCCCTGCCCTCGGCCCAGAAGGACCTCGGGATCTCCGACGCCAACCGGCAGTGGGTGATCACCGCCTACACGCTGGCCTTCGGTGGCCTGCTGCTCCTCGGCGGCCGGCTCGGCGACCTCTTCGGCCGCAAACGCGTCTTCATCGTCGGCCTGCTCGGCTTCGCCCTCGCCTCCGCGATCGGCGGCGCCGCCACCGGCCCGAGCATGCTGTTCGCGGCCCGCGCCCTCCAGGGCGCCTTCGGCGCACTGCTCGCCCCGTCGGCGCTGGGCCTGCTCTCCACCACCTTCAGCGATCCACGGGAACGCAGTACCGCGTTCGGCATCTTCGGTGCGATCGCCGGCGGTGGTGCCGCGATCGGCCTCCTCCTGGGCGGCCTGCTGACCGAGTACCTGAACTGGCGCTGGTGCCTGTTCGTGAACACCCCGATCGCCATCGCGACGGCCTTCGCCGCCTTCTCCATCCTCACGTCGGACCACGTCGCCAAGGGCCGCCGGGTCAAGCTCGACCTGCCCGGCGCGTTCCTGGGCTGCGGCGGCTTGCTCGCCATCGTCTTCGGCACGTCCGAGGCGGTGAGCCGGGGTTGGGTCGACTGGCTGGTGCTGGGCTCGCTGGCGCTCGGCGTGGCCCTGCTGGCGGTGTTCGTGCTGGTGGAGCGGCGTACGGAGCACGCGTTGCTGCCGTTGCACATCGTGGGCGAGCGCAACCGCGGCGGCGCGGCGCTCTCGGTCGGCCTGGCCATGGTCGGGATGTTCGGCTTGTTCCTGTTCCTCACCTACTACCTGCAGGTGATCAAGCACTTCTCGCCGGTGATGTCCGGCGTCTCCTTCCTGCCGATGACGGCTGCCATCGTGATCAGTTCGACCGGCTTCGCGGCCCGGCTGATGACCAGGGTGCCGTCGCGCAACCTGATCGGGCCCGGGCTGCTGCTGGCCGGGGCCGCCATGGCCTGGCTGACCCAGATGAAGGTGGACAGCCCGTGGGCCGGCATGGTGCTGCCCGCCGAACTGCTGCTCGGCTTCGGGATGGGCCTGGTGTTCATGCCGGCGATGAGCCTGGCCACCCTGGGCGTCGCCCCGAACGAGGCCGGCGCCGCGTCGGCCACCATCAACTCGGCCCAGCAGGTGGGCGGTTCCGTCGGTACCGCGCTGCTGAACACGATCGCGGCCAGTGCCACCGCGACCTATCTGGCCACCCGGATCGCCGGCGATCCCCAGGTGCAGGCCCAGGGTGCCGTGCACGGGTACGTGGTCGCGACCTGGGTGGCGATGGGCATCCTGCTGACGGCGGCACTGATCGCCTTCCTGATGATCAACCACCGTCCGGCGCCCGGCGAGGCCACCGGGGAGGCCGTACCCGGGGCGGCGCCGGCCGAGGCGGGCGCGCAGACGGGCGCGGGGGCGGGGACGCCGAGCGGAAGGCCTCGTGCCTCCTGACCGCCGGCTCCCGACCCCCGAGTCCTGAAACTTGCCGCAAGGTCTTGCAGTCAACCTCCGGCGCCTGCTTGACTCCTGGCCACCACCAGGGAGTCAAGGAGGCGCCGCCGTGTCGGAGTCCGAGCTGTCCGGGCCCGTGTTCGATCTGCTCGTCGTCGGCGGGGCCGGTGTCGACACCGTCGTCCGGGTCGACCGGTTGGAAGTCCCGGACGCTGACTCGCAGTACGTCGGGCCCGTGCGCGACTACGTCGCCCACACCGGCAACGGCGTCGCCCTCGGCGCCCACCGCCTCGGCCTGCGCACGGCCTTCCTCGACTACCTCGGGGACGATCCGCAGGCCGAGTTGATCCTCGCCGAGTACGCCCGCCAGGGGCTGCCGTTCGCGCACCTGGTCTCACCGCACGGCACCCCGCGCGCGGTCAACCTGGTCGACGCCGCCGGCCGCCGCTTCTCCTTCTTCGACGGCCGCCACCCCGCCGACCTGCGCCTGCCGCGCGCGTTCTACCTGCCGTACGTGGAGCGCAGCCGGCACGTCCACCTCTCCATCAGCGGCCACAACCGCGACATGTACCCGGACCTGCACCGGCTCGGCCGCACCAGCTCCACCGACCTGCACGACTGGGACGGCCGCAACCCCCACCACCGGGACTACGCGCTCGGCTCCGACCTGGTCTTCCTCTCCGTGGCCGGCTGCCGGGGCCGCCACGCGGAGG
Source organism: Kitasatospora sp. NPDC050463 (assembly GCF_040655255.1). NCBI lineage: Bacteria > Bacillati > Actinomycetota > Actinomycetes > Kitasatosporales > Streptomycetaceae > Kitasatospora > Kitasatospora sp. NPDC050463. The sequence goes on along the minus strand of NZ_JBFAJO010000047.1, from coordinate 42,665 downwards.
TGATGGGCGCGATCCTCGCCGAGGGCCGGGCCACCGTCGTGGTCGCCACCGCGGGGGCCGAGGGCTGCTACCTGCTCACCCGGGACGCCCCGCTCCGACACCTGCCCGCCGTCGACCCGGGTCGCCCGGTCGTCGACACCAACGGCGCCGGGGACGCCTTCGTCACCGGGTTCCTCTACGCCTGGTTCCGCGGCCGCCCGCCGGTGGACTGCGCCCGCGCGGGCTCGGTGGCCGGGGCGTTCGCCTGCACCACGGCGGGGACGCACACCGCGTTCGCCACCCCGGGCGACCTGGCCCCGGTCCTGGCGGGCTGACGGGTTCGGGACGGCGCAGCCGGGCGGCCGGCCCCGGCGGCGGGCTCCGGCGGCGGGTTTTCTCATCCAGCTCCCAGCCGGGTATTACGGCCCTCCCAGCTCCCTGGGCCATAGTCGGACGGTACTCGCACCGACATTCAGGTCAGGAGCCGACCAGGTATGGGCCAGCACCGCCGCCGACCGTCCCGACGCCGCTTTCTGGCCCCCACTCTCCTCACCCTGCTCTCGGCGCTCACCGTGGCGGCGGTCGTCGCGGGCACGCACGTCGTGACCTCGGAGGCGACGGCGGCCGGCAGCCCGTCGGTGACCGCCCCGGCGGCCGCCGCGTCGTCCGCGGTGCCCTCGGCCGGGCCCTCGCCGACGGACGCCGTGGCCCGGGCGGCGGCCCCCGCCACCGGCACCCCCACCCCGGCCGCCGCCGACGCTCCCACGGACCCGGCCACCGCCGTCGCCACCGCGGACCCGGCCGCCACCGCTCCCACGGACCCGGCCGCGGTCGTCGCGACGACCCCCGCCGCCACGCCCTCGGTCGCCCTCGGCACCGCGGCGGTGGCCCCGGTCACCCCCGAATCCGCCACGATCGGCGCCCTGTTCAGCGGTGGGGTCGCGGCCGGCGACCACTTCTGCACCGCGAGCGTGCTGCACAGCACGACCCGCAACCTGCTGCTCACCGCCGCGCACTGCCTGAGCGCCACCGCGGGCGTCACCTTCGCACCCGGCTACCGCGACGGCGCGGCGCCGTACGGCACCTGGCGGGTCACCGCGATCCACACCACCGCCGGCTGGTCCCGGGACGGCGACCAGGACGAGGACTTCGCCATCCTGGAGACCGCCGCCAACGGCGGCCGCCGGATCGAGGACGTGGTCGGCGCCAACCGGCTCGGGACCGACGAGCCCTTCGGTACCACCGTCCGCCTCTACGGCTACCCGAGCGGCACCGAGACGCCGATCCTGTGCACCAACACCACCGGCCGCCAGGGCACCTACCAGCGCGTCGTCGACTGCCCCGGCTACCCCGGCGGCACCAGCGGGGGGCCCTGGATCAGCACCACCACCGGCCGTGTGGTCGGTGCCATCGGCGGCTACCAGGAGGGCGGCGACGGCCCCGACACCTCCTACAGCGCCTACTTCGACCACACCATCGCCGCGCTCTACACGGAGGCGGTGGAATCGGCCTCGTGAGCGAGGTCCGGTCGGTGGTTCGATCGGGGCCGCGCCACGTGACAAGCTCTCCGTCGACGATCCAACCCACCGGAGAGCCCACTCGTGACCACTTCCCGTACCACCGCCCTGACGATCGCCGCGACGGCCCTGGCCCTCGTCACCGTGGCGGGGTGCAACGACGACACCGGTTCGGCCGCCCAGCCGGCTCCGACCTCTGCCGCCGCCTCCTCCTCCCCGACCGCCTCCGTGGCGGCCACCCCGCCGTCGGCCACCGCCGCGGCCACCTCGGCCACCTCGGCCACCTCGGCCACCTCGGCCACCTCGGCCACCTCGCCGGCGGCCGCCGCGCCCGCCGACGGTGCGTTCGACCCCGAGAAGGCCCTGGCCGGCGCCGACAAGGCGCCGTACGCGGTGTCCACGACCATGACGACCGAGAGCGGCGGAGTGACGCTGTCGACCGTGAAGGGTCGCAACAACCTCAACGCAGCCTGGACCGGCCGCATGGAGATGCGCACCACCGCCCCCGGTGTGGCCGAGCCGGTCCTGTGGATCGAGAGCCTGACGACGGAGAACGCCAGTTACATGCGCGACCTCTCCACGCCGGGCGACGAGTGGGTCAAGATGCCGCGCACCACCGACTACGCGGCCACCGACTACTCCGACTACGCCAAGCTGCTGCTGGCCTCCGGTCCCGCCGCCCGCAAGGGGATGGAGACGCGGGGCGGCGTCGCCGCCTACCACCTCGCGGGCCGCATCGACGTCGAGCAGCTGAGCACCATCGACCCGCGGACGTACAAGTCGATGAAGGCGAAGGGCACCACCGGCTTCGGGTTCGACCAGTGGATCGACGCCAAGGGCCGCACCGTCTACGTCGAGCAGCAGATCGAGATGAAGGGCGTCACGGCGGTCAACAAGGTGACCTTCTCCGACTTCGGGCCGGCCGAGACCTTCGCCGCCCCGATCGCCGGCTGACATCGGCCGACCGCGAGCCACCCGCGGGTCCGGGGCCGCCGTTCCGTCAGGAGCGGCGGCCCCGGACCCGCGACCCGACCCGCCGCCGACATGACGAAGGCCCAGATCCGTGGATGAACTCCACTGACCTGGGCCTGTCTTGCACTTCTCGCGAAGTGCCCCCGGCAGGATTCGAACCTGCGCACCCGCCTCCGGAGGGCGGTGCTCTATCCCCTGAGCTACGGGGGCCTGCTTGGTGTTGTCGTCGCGTTCGCTTCGACGTGGAGAACATTACCAGGCCCGGGGCGTGCTCCGTGCACGGGTTTCGTGCACGGGTTCCGGGCACGGCCCGGCGGCGGGGAGCGGAAGTCGGGAAAGGCCGGACGGGGCGGCGGGCGCGCCGATACCCTCGGTGAGGTGTCGGGAGTGTCCGGGCGGGTCCTCGTGGTGGACGACAGCGAGGTGATCCGCCAGCTGATCAGGGTCAACCTGGAGCTCGAAGGCTTCGAGGTGGTGACCGCCGCCGACGGCGCCGAGTGCCTGGAGGTGGTCCGCCGGGTGCGGCCGGACGTGGTGACGCTGGACGTCATGATGCCGCGTCTGGACGGTCTGCGGACGGCGGCCCGGTTGCGGGCGGCGCCGGGGACGAGCGGGCTGCCGATCGCGATCGTCAGCGCCTGCACACCGGCCGACCTGGATCTCGGGGAGGCGGTCGGGGTGGACGGGTACCTGGGCAAGCCCTTCGACCCGGCGGATCTGGTGGCGCTGGTGTGGCGGCTGATGGCCCGGGCGTCAAGGCCCGACGGGTTTCGCCCTGAGCGAACAGAGCGCACGGATCGCGGCTGAGCACGGCGCACGGGCGTCTCAACCGGCAAACCGGGTGGCGAGCGGGTACCCCGTCTCGCCTACGCTTGGCGTCGTGACCCCCGCAGAGCTTTCCCTTGCAGTCCAGGCCGCAGTGAGCGCCGCCGTCGAGGCGGGCGAGCTGGCCGTCGCCGTGCCCGAGCACGTGACGGTCGAGCGGCCCAAGAACAGGGACCACGGCGACTACGCGACCAACGTGGCCCTCCAGCTCGCGAAGCCGGCCGGCAAGCCGCCGCGAGTCGTGGCCGACCTGGTGGCCGCCCGACTGCGAGAGCTGCCCGGGGTCGCGGGGGTCGACATCGCCGGGCCGGGCTTCCTGAACATCAAGCTCGACGCCGCCACCCAGGGCGAGCTGGCACGCAGCATCGTCGAGGCGGGCGAGGCCTACGGTCGCAACGAGGCGCTCAAGGGCCTGCGGATCAACCTGGAGTTCGTCTCCGCCAACCCGACCGGCCCGATCCACATCGGCGGCGTCCGCTGGGCCGCCGTCGGCGACTCGCTGGCGCGCGTGCTGCGGGCCTCCGGCGCCGACGTCACCACCGAGTACTACCTGAACGACGCCGGCGTGCAGATCTCCAAGTTCGCCGGCTCGCTGAAGGCCGCCGCGAACGGGGAGCCCGTCCCGGCCGACGGCTACGTCGGCGAGTACATCGTCGACATCGCCAAGGCGATCGTGGACGGCGTCCCGGGCGTGCTCGACCTGCCCGCGGACGAGCAGCTGCAGGCCTTCCGCGCCGAGGGCCTCAAGCTCATGGTGGCGGAGATCCAGCGCTCGATGGAGGAGTTCGGCACCCACTTCGACGTCTGGTTCTCGGAGAAGTCGCTGCACGACTCCGGCGCCGTCGAGAAGGCCATCGAGCGGCTGCGCGAGCAGGGCCACGTCTTCGACCAGGACGGCGCGATCTGGCTGCGCACCACCGAGTTCGGTGACGACAAGGACCGCGTCCTGATCAAGGCGGACGGCGAGACCACCTACTTCGCCGCCGACGCCGCCTACTACCTCTCCAAGCGCGACCGCGGCTCCGAGGTCTCGCTGTACATGCTGGGCGCGGACCACCACGGCTACGTCAACCGCCTCAAGGCCATCGCGGCCTGCGCGGGCGACGACATGGACCGCAACATCGAGATCAAGATCGGCCAGTTCGTGAAGATGCTTCGCGACGGCGAAGAGGTCCGCATGTCCAAGCGGGCCGGCAACATCATCACGATCGACGACGTGGTCGACTGGATCGGCGTGGACGCCGCCCGCTACACCCTGGCGCGCTCCTCCACCGACTCCACCATCACGCTCGACATCAACGTGCTGACCAGCCAGACCAACGAGAACCCGGTCTTCTACGTCCAGTACGCGCACGCCCGGATGAGCTCCGTGCAGCGCAAGGCCGCCGAGCTCGGCATCACCAAGGCGCCGGACTTCAAACCGGAGCTGCTCTCCACCGAGTGGGAGTCCGACCTGCTCGGCCAGCTCGGGGAGTTCCCCCGGGTGCTGGCCAAGGCCGGGGAGCTGCGCGAGCCGCACCACGTCGCGCGCTACCTGGAGGACGTCGCGCGCGACTACCACCGGTTCTACGACAACTGCCAGATCCTGCCCAAGGGCGACGAGGAGGTCACGGACCTCACGCACGCCCGGCTCTGGCTCGCCGACGCGACGCGCACGGTGATCGCCAACGGCCTCACGCTCCTGGGCGTGACGGCGCCCGAGCGGATGTAGTACCACCCCCAAGCGCACAGCGGGGGCGGCGGACGGTCAACGAGGACCGTCGCCGCCCCTCGCCATAGGTCTAGGAAGTCAGCAGAGATGAGTCGCTCCGCACACCCCGCAGGCCCCCGTCACGGCGACGTGCTGCCCGAGGGGCACTACCAGGCGCCGCCGAGCGACCTGAACGCGCTCGACCCCAAGGTCTGGTCGAGGAACGTCGCCCGCGGCGCCGACGGCGTGGTCACCGTCGGCGGCCTCGACGTCAAGCGGCTCGCCGCCGAGTTCGGCACTCCGGCGTACGTCATGGACGAGGACGACTTCCGTACCCGGGCCCGCGCCTGGCGCGAGGCCTTCGGCACCGACGCGGACGTCTACTACGCGGGCAAGGCCTTCCTCTCCAAGGCGATCGTGCGCTGGCTGCACGAGGAGGGCCTCAACCTCGACGTGTGCAGCGTCGGCGAGCTGGCGGTGGCGCTGGCCGCCGGGATGCCGCCGGAGCGGATCGCGCTGCACGGCAACAACAAGACCGTGGACGAGCTCGAACACGCGGTGAAGAGCGGCGTCGGGCACATCGTGCTGGACTCCTACGAGGAGATCGAGCGGCTGGCCGCGATCGCCGGCCGCCAGGGCGTGCGCCAGCCGGTGCTGATCCGGATCACGGTCGGCGTCGAGGCGCACACCCACGAGTTCATCGCGACCGCGCACGAGGACCAGAAGTTCGGCCTCTCGCTGGGAGGCGGCGCGGCCGCCGAGGCGGTCCGCCGGGTCCTCGCCCACGGCGCGAGCCTGGAGCTGCGCGGCATCCACTCGCACATCGGCTCGCAGATCTTCGACACGGCCGGCTTCGAGGTCGCCGCCCGCCGGGTGGTCGGCCTGCTCGCCGAGATCCGCGACGAACACGGCGTCGAGCTGCCCGAGATCGACCTCGGCGGCGGCCTCGGCATCGCCTACACCAGCGAGGACGACCCGCGCGAGCCGGCCGAGATCGCCGCCGCGCTGGCCGACATCGTCCGCCGCGAGTGCGCCGCCGCGAACCTGAGCGCCCCCCGGCTCTCGGTCGAGCCCGGCCGTGCGATCGTCGGCCCGACGGCCTTCACGCTGTACGAGGTGGGCACCGTCAAGCCGCTGGAGGGCCTGCGCACCTATGTCAGCGTGGACGGCGGCATGTCCGACAACATCCGCACCGCGCTCTACGACGCGGAGTACTCGGTGGCCCTGGTGTCGCGCGACAGCGACGCCGAGCCGATGCTGGTCCGGGTGGTCGGCAAGCACTGCGAGTCCGGCGACATCGTCGTCCGGGACGCCTTCCTGCCGGCCGACCTGACCGCCGGTGACCTGATCGCGGTGCCCGCCACCGGCGCCTACTGCCGTTCGATGGCGAGCAACTACAACCACGCCCTGAAGCCGCCCGTGCTGGCGGTCAAGGACGGCTCGGCCCGGGTGATCGTCCGGCGCGAGACGGAAGAGGATCTCCTGCGTCTCGATATCGGATGACGAAATTCTTGTCTCAGATCATGGAACGACCGTAGATCCGTACGGAAAGTCCCGGAGACTGGTACTGACCGAAGATCCGGCGGATCCCCGAAATACCGCCGGAAACCGAAGCACGAAGAATGCAGAGCGGAGTCGGATGATGCGTACGCGGCCGCTGAAGGTGGCGTTGCTGGGCTGTGGTGTGGTGGGCTCCGAGGTGGCGCGCATCATGACGACGGACGCCGCCGACCTCGCCGCGCGCATCGGCGCGCCGGTCGAGCTCGCCGGCATCGCGGTCCGGCGGGCCGGCCGGGTGCGCCCGGGCGTGCCCGAGCACCTGATCACCACCGATGCCGAGGCCCTGGTCAGTCGGGGCGACATCGATGTGGTCATCGAGGTGGTGGGCGGTATCGAGCCCTCCAAACACCTCATCCTGTCGGCGTTCCGGGGCGGCGCCTCGGTGGTCAGCGCCAACAAGGCGCTGCTCGCCAAGGACGGCACCGAGCTGCACGCCGCGGCCGCCGAGGCCGGGGTGGACCTCTACTACGAGGCCGCGGTGGCCGGCGCGATCCCGCTGATCCGCCCGCTGCGCGAGTCCCTCGCCGGCGACAAGGTCAACCGGGTGCTCGGGATCGTCAACGGCACCACCAACTTCATCCTCGACAAGATGGACAGCACCGGCGCCGGCTACTCGGAGGCTCTGGAGGAGGCCACCGCGCTCGGCTACGCCGAGGCGGACCCGACGGCCGACGTGGAGGGCTTCGACGCAGCCGCCAAGGCCGCGATCCTGGCCGGCATCGCCTTCCACACCAAGGTCACCGCGGCGGACGTCTACCGCGAGGGCCTGACCGAGGTGACCGCCGCCGACATCGCCTCCGCCAAGCAGATGGGCTGCGTCGTCAAGCTCCTCGCGATCTGCGAGCGGGCGGCGGACGGCGCGTCCGTCACCGCGCGGGTCCACCCGGCGATGATCCCGCTCTCGCACCCGCTGGCCTCCGTCCGCGAGGCGTACAACGCGGTGTTCGTGGAGGCCGAGGCGGCCGGTCGGCTGATGTTCTACGGCCCGGGCGCGGGCGGCGCGCCGACCGCCTCGGCGGTCCTCGGCGACCTCGTCGCGGTCTGCCGCAACAAGCTCGCCGGCTCCACCGGCCCCGGCGACTCGGTGTACACCCGGCTGCCGGCCAAGCCGATGGACGAGGTCGTCACCCGGTACCACGTCAGCCTGGACGTGGACGACCGCGCGGGCGTGCTCGCCCAGGTGGCGTCCACCTTCGCCGAGCACGGGGTCTCCATCGACACCGTGCGCCAGCAGGGCCGCGACGGCGACGCCTCGCTCGTTGTGGTCACCCACCGTGCCACCGACGCCGCGCTGTCGGCGACGGTCGACAAGCTCCGCGCGCTGGACAGCGTGCGGGACGTGGCCAGCATCATGCGGGTCGAAGGGGAGTAGGAAGAGCCATGAACGACGTGATCGCGGGCCGCCCCGAGAGCCAGCCGGCGAGCGGGCGAGCGGCGGCGCACACCCACCAGTGGCGCGGGCTGATCGAGGAGTACCGCGACCGCCTGCCGGTCAGCGACACCACGCCGGTGGTCACCCTGCTTGAGGGTGGCACGCCGCTGGTCCCCGCCCAGGTGCTCTCCGAGCGCACCGGCTGTGAGGTCTACCTCAAGGTCGAGGGCGCCAACCCCACCGGGTCCTTCAAGGACCGCGGCATGACGATGGCCATCTCCAAGGCGAAGGAGGACGGCGCCCAGGCCGTCATCTGCGCCTCCACCGGCAACACCTCGGCCTCCGCCGCCGCCTACGCGGTGCGCGCCGGGATGGTGTCGGCGGTGCTGGTGCCGCAGGGCAAGATCGCGCTCGGCAAGATGGGCCAGGCACTGGTCCACGGCGCCAAGATCCTTCAGGTGGACGGGAACTTCGACGACTGCCTCACTCTTGCGCGTGAACTGTCCGAGAAGTACCCGGTGGCGCTGGTCAACTCGGTGAACCCGGTGCGGATCGAGGGTCAGAAGACCGCCGCCTTCGAGATCGTGGACATGCTCGGCGACGCGCCGGACATCCACGTCCTCCCGGTCGGCAACGCGGGCAACATCACCGCGTACTGGAAGGGCTACCGCGAGTACGCCACCGACGGGTTGGCCACCCGGACGCCGCGGATGTGGGGCTTCCAGGCCGCCGGCTCGGCCCCGATCGTGGACGGCGCGCCGGTGCTCAAGCCGCAGACCATCGCCACCGCGATCCGGATCGGCAACCCCGCCTCCTGGGACTACGCGCTCGCCGCGCGGGACGAGTCGGGCGGTCTCATCGACAAGGTGACGGACCGTCAGATCCTCTCCGCCTACCGGCTGTTGGCCGCGCAGGAGGGTGTCTTCGTGGAGCCCGCCTCGGCCGCCTCGGTGGCCGGTCTGCTGGCCAAGGCGGAGGCCGGCCTGGTCGACCCGGGCCAGCGGATCGTCTGCACGGTGACCGGCAACGGCCTCAAGGACCCGGACTGGGCGGTGGCCGGCGCACCTCAGCCGCAGGTCGTCCCGATCGACGCCGAGGCCGCGGCCCACCGCCTCGGTCTGCTCGACTGACCGGATTCCGCCCCCCGGGCCGACCCTTTCGGGGGTCGGCCCGGACTCGTTCTCGGCTGACTCTTTTGTGTCAATTCCGGCACTCATTCCGGTGCCATTCCGGCATGAATTCCGGCCAGAACCGGCAACACACCAGATCGAAGGCCCACGGGGTGTACCACTGTGGAACCTCTCTTCGATACTCTGGGTTCGGCCGTGTGGCACATGCCCCGGGTCCGGCCCGTCCACGGGTCGCGCCGACGACTGTGACCGCCCGCCCCGATCGGGGCCCGCGGCCCCCTCCCACCCTCGCACCGACGCGCTTCGCGCCGCCCGATTTCCCCAGGAGAGTCCACCGCATGGCCGGTCCTGCGTTCCGTGCCGCCGCCGTCCGGGTCCGGGTTCCCGCGACCAGCGCCAACCTCGGCCCGGGCTTCGACGCCTTCGGACTCGCGCTGGGTCTGTACGACGACGTGGTCGTCCGGGTCGCCGACTCCGGGCTCTCCGTCGACATCGCCGGCGAGGGCGCCGAGACGCTCGCCCGGGACGAGCGCCACCTGGTGGTACGCGCGATGCGCGCCGCCTTCGACCGGCTCGGCGGCCAGCCGCGCGGCCTCGAAGTGGTCTGTGCCAACCGGATACCGCACGGCCGTGGCCTGGGCTCCTCGTCCGCCGCGATCGTGGCCGGCATCGTGGCCGCCCGGGCCGTCACCATCGGCGGCCCGTCCGCGCTGGACGACGACGCGCTGCTGGCCCTCGCCTCCGAGCTGGAGGGCCACCCCGACAACGTCGCGGCCTGCCTGCGCGGCAACTTCACGGTGGCCTGGACGGACGAGGAGTCGGCCAAGGCCGTCACCCTGGAGCCGTCCGAGCGGGTCGTCCCGGTGGTCTTCGTCCCGGCGACCGAGGTGCTCACCGAGACCGCCCGCGGGCTGCTGCCCCGGACCGTCCCGCTGGCCGACGCCGCCGTCAACGCGGGCCGCGCCGCCCTGCTGGTCGAGGCCCTGACCCGCCGCCCCGAGCTGCTGCTCGCCGCCACCGAGGACCGGCTGCACCAGGACTACCGGGCCTCCGCGATGCCGGACAGCGCCGCCCTGGTGGGCGCGCTGCGTGCGGAGGGCATCCCCGCGGTGATCTCCGGGGCCGGCCCGACCGTGCTCGCGCTCACCGACGAGGCGGGCGCCGACAAGGTGCTGGCCTTCGCCGACGACGCAGGTCAGGGCGGTCCGGTGTTCGCCGCGCACCGCCTGGAGCTCGACCGGGCCGGGGCGTCGGTGCTCCCGCTCGACGGCTGAGCGCCGGTCCGGCGGCCCGGATCCGGCCGTGCCGGGGCCGGACCGTCCGGACACGATTGGCAAGCGCAAGGCTGGGGAATGTCTGAGGGGGTCGGTAGTGTTAACCTCATTGCTGCACCAGGTGCCCTCCGGGGCTCGGTGCGCCGCGTCCCGATCCCAGCACTCCGCTCACGCGGAGTCCCGGCGATATACGGGGCGACGATTCTCCGGGAGCCCACCGCAGCGCGTACGCAGCCTGCCTGCGCGACTTGCGGCCGCATCCCGAAGCCGTGACGGCACCTGACTCCCACCCCGCAGCCTCCCACCTTGAGGCGAGGACGGGCGGAGCACGGGCCACCGTCACGCGACGGGGGCCCGGGATTCGCAGGCAGCGTGGGGGTACCACCCGGCCAAGGCCGGCTGGGGGAGGGTCGGCACACGACCGTCCCACCGCGCCACTCAGCACCACCGTGCTTCACGCACCGCACCTCGCAGCTCTCCTCCGACTGGCTACCCGCCATCCGGAGGATCACCGCCTCGGACCGACGCAGTCGAGCGTTGGTCAGGACAGCACAACCGGTCGCCGAGCCAGACAGGCCGACGTCCGCTCCAGGGAAGGACCCTTAGTGAGCGACACCACCGATCTGATGGGCGCGCGCCCGGACGCCGAGGCGTCGGACGCAGCCGCCGCCCCCGCGGCCCCGGCCCGGCGCCGTCGCACCGCTGCCGCGGGCCTGGACGGCCTCGTCCTGGCCGAGCTGCAGAAGCTCGCCTCGACGCTCGGTATCAGCGGCACGGGACGCCTGCGCAAGAGCCAGCTGATCGAGGCCATCAAGGAGAAGAGCGGCGGGGACCCGCTGCTCGCCGCCGGTGCGGCCCCCGCCGCCGCTCCGGCCGCCAAGCGCTCCACCGCCAAGGCCGGCACCGCCGAGCCGGCGGAGAAGCCCGCCCGCCGGACCAAGGCCGCCCCGGCCGAGGCCCCGGCCGCCGACGAGCAGGCCCAGATCGAGATTCCGGTCCAGGCCGCCGCCGAGACCGCCGCGCCCGCCCGTACCGAGCGCACCCGCCGCCGGGCCACCTCGGCCGCCGGCGCGCCGACCGCCGACGCCGTCGCCGCCGAGGCGCCCGCCGCGGTCGCCACCGAGGCCAAGCAGGCCGAGGCCCGCCCGGCCGAGACCCGTGGCTTCGAGGGCCGCGAGGAGGGTCGCACCGAGACCCGCCGCGACCGCCGGGACCGTCGTGACCGCCGCGAGGGCGGCGAGCGCGAGGGCCGCCCGGAGGGCGGCGACGCCCAGGCCGGCCAGGACGCCGACTCCCGCGAGTCGCGCCGTGACCGCCGCAACCGCCGGGACCGTGCCGACCGCCAGGGCGGCCAGGGCCAGGGCGGCCAGAGCCAGCAGCAGCAGGGCGGCCAGAGCGACAGCCAGCCGAGCCGCCAGAGCGGCGGCGGCCAGCAGGCCCAGCCGCAGGTGCAGCAGGGCGGCTACGACGACGACGAGTTCGGCGACGGCCGGCGCGGCCGCCGCGGCCGCTACCGCGACCGCCGGGGCCGTGGCAGCCGCCGCGAGGGCTTCGAGGTCGGCCCCGCCGAGCCGCAGGTCGGCGACGACGATGTGCTGATCCCGGTCGCGGGCATCCTCGACATCCTCGACAACTACGCGTTCGTGCGCACCTCCGGCTACCTGCCGGGCCAGAACGACGTCTACGTCTCGCTCGCCCAGGTCCGCAAGAACGGCCTGCGCAAGGGTGACGCCATCACCGGTGCGGTGCGCCAGCCGCGCGACGGCGAGCGCCGCGAGAAGTTCAACGCCATGGTGCGGCTGGACTCGGTCAACGGCATGGACCCGGAGAGCGGCCGCGGCCGCCCGGAGTTCAACAAGCTGACCCCGCTCTACCCGCAGGACCGGCTCCGCCTGGAGACCGACCCGGGCGTGCTGACCACCCGGATCATCGACCTGGTGTCGCCGATCGGCAAGGGCCAGCGCGGTCTGATCGTCGCGCCGCCGAAGACCGGTAAGACGATGGTGCTGCAGGCGGTCGCCAACGCGATCACCCACAACAACCCCGAGTGCCACCTGATGGTCGTCCTGGTCGACGAGCGTCCGGAGGAGGTCACCGACATGCAGCGGTCGGTGAAGGGCGAGGTCATCTCCTCGACCTTCGACCGCCCGGCCGAGGACCACACCACTGTCGCGGAGCTGGCCATCGAGCGCGCCAAGCGCCTGGTGGAGCTGGGCCACGACGTGGTGATCCTGCTGGACTCGATCACCCGCCTGGGCCGCGCCTACAACCTGGCGGCGCCGGCCTCCGGCCGCATCCTGTCCGGTGGTGTCGACTCGACCGCGCTGTACCCGCCGAAGAAGTTCTTCGGTGCCGCGCGCAACATCGAGAACGGCGGCTCGCTGACGATCCTGGCCACCGCGCTGGTCGAGACCGGCTCGCGGATGGACGAGGTCATCTTCGAGGAGTTCAAGGGCACCGGCAACATGGAGCTCAAGCTCGACCGCAAGCTCTCGGACAAGCGCATCTTCCCGGCCGTCGACGTCGACGCCTCCAGCACCCGCAAGGAGGAGATCCTGCTGGGCAGCGAGGAGTTGGCCATCGTCTGGAAGCTCCGCCGGGTGCTGCACGCGCTCGACTCGCAGCAGGCGATCGAGCTGCTGCTGGACAAGATGAAGCAGACCAAGAGCAACGCCGAGTTCCTGATGCAGATCGCCAAGACGACCCCCGGGTCCGGCGACTGACCGCATCCGAGCGGCTCGTGAGCACAGAACCCTGGTCCGCGCGAGCGGGCCAGGGTTCTCTGCTTGTTCCAGAGTTGGGACATTTGGCGGCCTTTGGATCATGTTGTCCGATTTACTCTGGACCGTATGGCCGACCACAAGAGGGTTCTCACCCGCCGCCGCAAGGCCCTGCGCGCGGCCGCGTGCGCGTTCGCCGCGCTCGTCGTCCTCGGCGCCGGTGCGGCCGGTTACGCCTACGTCAAGCTCAACGGCAACATCAAGAGCGTCGACATCGACGCCCGGCTGGGCACGGCCCGGCCGCCGGCCGCCACCGACGGCTCGTTCAACATCCTGGTGCTGGGCTCGGATTCGCGGGCCGGCGGGAACGGCGCGCTGGCCGGCGGCGACACCGCTGACACCGCCCGCTCGGACACCGCGATGGTGGTGCACGTCGACCAGGGCCACACACGGGCCGAGGTGGTCTCCATACCCCGGGACACCCTGGTCACCCGCCCCGACTGCACCGACGGGAGCGGCAAGGCCGCCCCGGGAGCCAAGCGCGCGATGTTCAACAGCGCGTACGAGGCCGGTGGCGCCGCGTGTGCGGTCAAGACCACCGAGCAGCTCACCGGCCTGCGGATGGACCACTACATCGAGATCGACTTCGCCGGCTTCGCCCGGGTCGTGGACGCGATCGGCGGGGCCACCGTGACCACCACCGTCCCCATCCAGGACAAGGACAGCGGGCTGGACCTCCCGGCCGGTGAGCACCACCTCGACGGGAAGCAGGCGCTGGCCTTCGTCCGGACCAGGCACGGCGTCGGCGACGGCAGCGACCTCGGCCGGATCGAGCTGCAGAAGCAGATGGTCAGGTCGCTGCTCGGACAGGCCGGCGGGATCGGGCTGTTCGCCAACCCCGTCAAGCTCTGGTCGGTCGGCGACACCCTGACCCGCAGCATCACCACCGACTCCGCACTGGCCTCGGTGAACTCCCTGGTGGGGCTGGCCGAGGAACTCAAGGGAATCGGCCCGGACCAGCTCACGATGGTCACCCTGCCGGTCGTGACGGCGCCCGGCGACGCCAACCGCGTGGTCGCCCGGCAGCCGCAGGCCGACCAGCTCTGGGCGGCCCTGAAGGCCGACCGGCCGCTCCCGCAGGCCGTGCTGGCCGAGCAGCCGCAGAACCCCGCCCAGACGACCCCGGCGGCCCCCACGGCCCCTCCGAAGGCCACCGCCAAGGCCTCGGCGAAGGCCACGGCCGGCGGCTGAGGCGAGCCCCTCCCCGAGGCGCTGGGAACCGTCCCGGCCCGGCCCGGCGGGTCTGCCCCGGAGGCCCGGAATATCCTGGAACGCGACCCGGTTTGGGAAGAAGCGGCCGGTCCTGGCAGACTGGTACGTCGGTCCCGGTTCACGTGCGGCATTCAAGCCGCCGACCCGGTGCCCTCCCGAACACTAGGAGAACCCCTTGAAGCCCAACGTTCACCCCGAGTACGTGGTCACCCGTGTGACCTGCACCTGCGGCAGCGAGTTCACGACCCGCTCGACCGAGACCAGTGGCGAGATCCGCGCCGAGGTCTGCTCGCAGTGCCACCCGTTCTACACCGGCAAGCAGAAGATCCTCGACACCGGTGGCCGCGTGGCCCGCTTCGAGGCCCGCTTCGGCAAGCAGCACAGCGCGAAGGCCTAGCGCTCCCTCGGCGCCGGTTTTCGGTGCCCCCGTACTCGTTCCGGGGGCGCTGGAGACCGGCGCCGTTCGCGTCCCACGGCGCATCCGCGCCATCTCTCCACCGGATCTCAGGGAAGAAGGCCCCTTCATGTTCGAGGCAGTCGAAGAGCTCCTCGTCGAGCACGCCGCCCTCGAAACGAGGCTGGCCGACCCGTCCGTCCACGCCGACCAGGCCAACGCGCGCAAGCTCGCCAAGCGGTACGCCGAGCTGACCCCGATCACCCGGGTCTACCGCGCCTGGCGGCAGGCCGGCGAGGACATCGAGGCCGCGCGCGAACTCGCCGCCGAAGAGCCGGAGTTCATCGCCGAGGTGAAGGACTCCGAGGCCCGCCGCGAGGAGCTGACCGAGGAGCTGCGCCTGCTGCTCGTCCCGCGCGACCCCAACGACGACAAGGACGTCATCCTGGAGATCAAGGCGGGTGAGGGCGGCGAGGAGTCGGCGCTGTTCGCCGGCGACCTGCTCCGGATGTACCTGCGCTTCGCCGAGCGGATCGGCTGGAAGACCGAGATCATCGACGCCAACGAGTCCGACCTCGGCGGCTACAAGGACGTCTCGGTGGCCGTGAAGACCAGGGGCGGCACCGAGCCCGGCCAGGGCGTCTGGGCCAAGCTGAAGTACGAGGGCGGCGTCCACCGGGTGCAGCGCGTCCCGGCCACCGAGTCGCAGGGCCGCATCCACACCTCCGCGGCGGGCGTGCTGGTCACCCCCGAGGCGGAGGAGGTCGAGGTCGAGATCGTCGCCAACGACCTGCGGATCGACGTCTACCGCTCGTCCGGCCCCGGCGGCCAGTCGGTCAACACCACCGACTCCGCGGTCCGGATCACCCACCTCCCGACCGGTATCGTGGCGTCCTGCCAGAACGAGAAGAGCCAGCTGCAGAACAAGGAGCAGGCGATGCGCATCCTGCGTTCGCGGCTGCTGGCCGCCGCGCAGGAGGAGGCCGAGCGGGAGGCCTCGGACGCGCGTCGCAGCCAGGTCCGCACCGTGGACCGCTCCGAGCGGATCCGCACGTACAACTACCCCGAGAACCGCATCTCGGACCACCGCACGGGCTTCAAGTCCTACAACCTGGACCAGGTCCTGGACGGCGAGCTGAACGCGGTGATCCAGTCCTGCGTGGACACGGACGCCGCGGCCAAGCTCGCCGCGGCCCAGCAGAACTGAGACCGGCGTCCGGGTCCGAATGCACCAGAGAAGCCGCAGCGCAGAAACAAGAGGTCGTTCGTGAACCTGCTGCTTGCCGAGGTGGCCCAGGCCACCCAGCGGTTGGCCGCGGCCGGCGTGCCGTCGCCGCGCTTCGA
Organism: Kitasatospora sp. NPDC050463; assembly: GCF_040655255.1. Lineage (NCBI taxonomy): Bacteria > Bacillati > Actinomycetota > Actinomycetes > Kitasatosporales > Streptomycetaceae > Kitasatospora > Kitasatospora sp. NPDC050463. The sequence goes on along the minus strand of NZ_JBFAJO010000047.1, from coordinate 26,616 downwards.
CGCGGAGGAGCTCGCCGCACACGTCCACAGCGTGAAGCGCAGCCAGCTGCACACGGTCAAGGACGCGGACTTCGACGCCCGCTACTGGGAGGCGGTCTCCCGCCGCGAGGCGCGCGAGCCGCTGCAGCACATCACCGGCCGGGCGTTCTTCCGCTACCTGGAGCTGGCGGTCGGCCCCGGGGTCTTCGTGCCCCGCCCGGAGACCGAGTCGGTCGTGGAGTGGGCCATAGACGCCGTCCGCGACATGGACGTCGCCGAGCCCCTGGTGGTCGACCTCTGCTCCGGCTCGGGCGCCATCGCGCTCGCCCTCGCCCAGGAACTGCCGCGCTCCACCGTGCACGCCTTCGAGCTGGACGAGGGCGCGCTGCGGTACACCCGGCGCAACATCGAGGCCAGCTCCGACCGCGCCCGCGTCACCCTGCACGCCGGCGACGCCACCAAGGCCTTCGAGGACGACCGCTCCTGGGACGGCCGCTTCGACCTGGTGATCTCCAACCCGCCGTACATCCCGCTCACCGAGTGGGAGTACGTCGCCCCCGAGGCCCGCGACCACGACCCGCAGATGTCGCTGTTCTCCGGCGAGGACGGGCTGGACACCATCCGCGGCATCGAGCGGGTCGCCGCCCGCCTGCTGCGCCCGGGCGGTGCCGTGGTGATCGAGCACGCCGACACGCAGGGCGGCCAGGTGCCGTGGATCTTCAACGAGGAAGGCGGCTGGACGGACACCGCCGACCACCGCGACCTCAACAACAGGCCTCGCTTCACGACGGCCCGGAGGGTCTCGTTGTGAGCATCGAGCGCCGCACAACAGCCCGAAGGGTCTCGTCGTGAACTCCCGGTGCGGCCGCACCGGGCGCGAGGCCGCGCTGTGAACGCCGACATGAGTCATCTCGGAAGGGGACCGCACCGATGAGCCGCCGCTACGACTGTGCCGATGCCGGGGACCGCGCCACCGGTCTGCGCGAGGCCGCCTCGGCCATCCGCCGCGGCGAAATCGTCGTGCTGCCCACCGACACCCTGTACGGGGTCGGTGCCGACGCCTTCTCGCCGCAGGCCGTCGCCGCGCTGCTGGCCGCCAAGGGCCGGGGCCGCAACATGCCCTCGCCCGTCCTGGTCGGCTCGCCGACCACCCTGCACGGCCTCGTCACGGACTTCTCCGAGCAGGCCTGGGAGCTCGTCGACGCCTTCTGGCCCGGCGGGCTCACCCTGGTCGCCAAGCACCAGCCCTCGCTGCGCTGGGACCTCGGTGAGACCCGCGGCACGGTCGCCGTCCGGATGCCGCTGCACCCGGTCGCGATCGAGCTGCTGAACGCCACCGGCCCGCTCGCCGTCTCCAGCGCGAACCTGACCGGCGGCCCGTCCCCGGCCACCTGCGACGAGGCCCAGCAGCAGCTCGGCGACGCCATCTCCGTCTACCTGGACGGCGGCCGGGCCGACCACGCCACCGCCTCCTCCATCGTCGACGTCACGGGCAAGGTCCCGGTCCTGCTGAGGGCCGGCGCGATCAGCGCCGAGCAGCTGAGGGAGGTCGTCCCCGACCTGGAGGCCGGCAGTTGACGACCGCCTCCCTCCATGCCGGGCCCGGCATATCGCCCTACCTGAGCGTGGGCCCCAGGCCGCTGGACCACTTCCGGATCCTGTTCGTCTGTACCGGGAACATCTGCCGCTCGCCGATCGCCGAGCGGCTCACCCGGCGTGAGCTGGACACCCGGCTCAGCCCCCGGGTGGCCGGGCGGATCCTGGTGGAGAGCGCCGGCACCTGGGGCCACGAGGGCGCGCCGATGGAGGACCACGCCGCCACGGTGCTGGACGAGTACGGCGCCGACAGCGGCGGCTTCGCCGGCCGCGAGCTGCTCGACGAGCACGTGGTCGAGGCGGACCTGGTGCTCACCGCGACCCTGGACCACCGCGCCCAGGTGATCTCGATGGGCCACGAGGCGGGGCTGCGCACCTTCACCCTGAAGGAGTTCACCCGCCTGGTCCGGACGATAGACCCGGGCACCCTGCCCGACCCGCGCCGCGGCGCGGACGTCACAGAGCGGGCCCGCGCCCTGGTCCGGGCCGCGGCCGCGCTGCGCGGCTGGCTGCTCGCCGCCAGCCCGGAGTCGGACGAGGTCCACGACCCGTACGGCGCGCCGATCGGCATGTTCCGCAACTGCGGCGAGGAGATATTCCACGCGGTCGACCCGGTGGTCACCGCGCTCACCGGAGTACCCGCGCGCTGAGGCTGGCTGCTCTGTCGCCCGCTCGCCTCCGGGCCGCTTGATCCGGTGCCGACGGTCGGCGCTCCAACGCCCCTCGTCCCTCGGGGCGTCCTCGCTTCTCTCTTTCGGCACCGGCGCGGCCCTTCGGCTCGGGGCGGGTTCGGTGCGGGGCGGGGGTCACTACGGGCGGGGTGGGGCGTGGCGTCCTTGTTTGTCCCTCTCGGCACCGGGGTGGCCTCGTGCGGGCTCTGCTCGCCGGCGGGCCCCGCTCGGCGGTACCGGTCGGGCCCTGCGGCGTCCGGCCGGGTGCATCGGGCCCGCGTCGACAGGCCGGTCGCGGGGCCCGGTCCTACGCTGGAGGCACCTGCCCGACGCTGCCCGGGAGTTCCGCCATGACCGTCACCGATGCCGCGACCGGTTCCTCCGAGACGACGGGGCGGTGGGCGTCCGAAGCGCTGCGCCGGGCCGACCCGCAGCTGGCCGACCTGCTCGCCGCCGAGGCCGAGCGGCGTGCCGAGACGATCCAGCTGCTGGCGGGGGAGAACCTCACCAGTCCGGCCGTGCTGGCCGCGCTGGGCGGCCCGCTGATCGACAAGTACGCCGAGGGCTACCCCGGCCGGCGCCACCACACCGGCTGCGCGCTGGCGGACGCCGCCGAGCTGCTGGCGATTGACCGGGCCCGCCAGCTGTTCGCCGCCCCGCACGCCAACGTCCAGCCCCGGTCGGCCACTTCGGCCATGCTGGCGACGTACGCCGCGCTGCTGCGCCCCGGTGACGTGGTGCTGGCGATGTCGCTGGAGCACGGCGGCCATCTCAGTTGCGGCTCACGCGCCAACTTCTCCGGGCGCTGGTTCGACTTCATCGGCTACGGGGTGCGTCAGGACGACGGCCTGATCGATCTCGACCAGGTCCGCGAGCTCGCCCGCGAGCACCGGCCGAAGGCCATCGTGGCCGGTTCGATCTCCCATCCCCGGCACCCGGACTGGGCGGCCTTCCGGGAGATCGCCGAGGACGTGGACGCCTATCTGATCGCCTCCGTCGCCCAGACCACCGGCCTGGTCGCGGCGGGGGTGGCGCCCTCCCCGGTGCCGTACGCGGACGTCACCGTGGCCGCCACCCACAAGCTGCTCCGGGGCCCGCGCGGCGGCCTGCTGCTCTCCACCGCCGAGCTGGCCGAGCGGATCGACCGGGCGGTCTTCCCGTTCAGCCAGGGCGGCGCCGCGATGAACGAGGTGGCCGGCAAGGCCGTCGCCTTCGCCGAGGCGGCCACTCCCGAGTACCGCGCCTACGCCCACCGCACGGTGGCGGGGGCGCGCGTGCTGGCGGCGGGGCTCGCCGAGGCCGGGATGCGCCCGTTGACCGGCGGTACCGACACCCATCTGGTGACGGCCGACGTCGGACCGCTCGGCGTGAGCGGTGCCGAGGCCGAACGCCGCTGCGCCGCCGCCGGGCTGCTGCTCGGCAAGTGCGCACTGCCGTTCGACCCCGCGCCGCCGTCCGAGGCCTCCGGGATCCGGCTCGGTACCGGTACCGTCACCACGCAGGGCATGGGGGAGGCCGAGCTGGCCGAGATCGCCGCGCTGATCGGACGGCTGCTCGCCGAGGGTACGGACGTCCGGATCGGAGCCCGGGTCCGCGAGCTGGCGCGGGCCTTCGCCGCCCCCGACCGGGGGGTATCGCACTCTCCTACCCGGTAGGGCGAACCGCGATGCACGCGCCGGGCGTCCGACTCAATAAGGTGTGTGCCGTGGCGACGCACCTCGAACCCCGGACAGGCACGGGAGTACCTTCGGTACCCACCCGTCGGACAGTGACGCAGGAGGCCGGTAGTGCGTGAGTATCTGCTGGTGCTGTTCTGCACGGCGGCCGTCACCTACCTGCTGACCGGCCCGGTGCGGAAGTTCGCGATCGCGGCCGGCGCGATGCCGCCGGTCCGCGCCCGTGACGTGCACCGCGAGCCCACGCCGCGGCTGGGCGGCATCGCCATGTTCGGCGGCCTCTGCGCGGGCATCCTGGTCGCCTCCCAGCTGGACAACCTCAGCAAGGTGTTCTCCCAGGGCACCGACATCCGCGCACTGCTCTCCGGCGCCGGGATCATGTGGCTGCTCGGCGTGCTCGACGACAAGTGGGGCGTGGACGCGCTGGTCAAGCTCGGCGGCCAGATGATCGCCGCCGGTGTGATGGTCTGGCAGGGCGTCACCGTCATCACCCTGCCGGTGCCCGGCGTCGGCGCGGTCGCGGTGAGCCCCACCCAGGGCATGGTCATCTCGGTCACCATGGTCGTCGTCATGGTCAACGCGGTGAACTTCATCGACGGTCTGGACGGCCTGGCCGGCGGCATGGTCTGCATCGCCGCGATGGCCTTCTTCCTGTACTCCTACCGGCTCTGGTACGGCTACACGATCACCGACGCGGCTCCCGCCGTGCTCTTCAGCGTGCTGCTGATCGGGATGTGCCTGGGCTTCCTGGTGCACAACGTGCACCCGGCCCGGATCTTCATGGGCGACTCCGGCTCGATGATGCTCGGCCTGATGCTGGCCGTCGCCGCGATCTCCATCACCGGCCGCGTCGACCCGGACCTCATCACCAGCGAGACCGGTTCGCAGACCGCCACCGTGCACGCCCTGGTGCCGATCTACATCCCGCTGCTGCTGCCGCTGACCGTCATCGCGCTGCCGCTGGCCGACCTGCTGCTCGCCGTGGTCCGCCGCACCTGGGCCGGCCAGTCGCCGTTCGCCGCCGACAAGCGGCACCTGCACCACCGGCTGCTCCAGGTCGGCCACTCGCACAGCCGGGCCGTCCTGATCATGTACTTCTGGGCGGCGCTGATCGCCTTCGGCACCGTCGCCTTCTCGGTCACCAACACCGGCCGTACGGTCGCGCTGACGCTGGCCGGGCTCTGCCTGGTCGGCCTGGTGGTGCTGCTCACCCCGCGCTTCCGCCCCCGCGCGCCGCGGGCCGTGCAGGCCTTCGTGCCGCCGCGCTACCGGCGCCGCAACCCGGGCCGGGCCGTCGCGCGGGTCGCCGAGGGCGATGCCCCGGCGGCCGCCGCGAGCACGGAGCCGATGGCCGAGCTGTCCGCGAAGGACAAGGAACTGCTCGGCGGTCTGGGGCCCAAGGGGGGTTCGTCGGCGGCCGGCGGTCGGGGTCACGGCAGCGGTCGCGGCCGGTAGTACCGGCAGGTGGCGGCGGCGGGTGGAAGCGCCTGACGCGTCGTCAAGGTGGTTCACCCGTACGGGGGCACTGTTGGGCCGCCGGTGTGACAGGTGCCACACAATCATGGTAAAGCTCTCATCAAATAGTTTGTGATACCGTTCACGAGTACCGAGAACACGCCGAAAGACCTGACAGGTGGAGGACTTCCGTCCCCGGTCGGTCTCCCTCGACGGGCTCGCCGCAGAGCGGCCGGTCCGCGGCGGTCTCTTGGTCCGGTGTCACCCACCACGTTCTGTGCCCGTCCCCCCGCCACATCGACATGCCGCCGGAGCTGCCGACATGCCGTCCAACGACGCGCGGATCCTCCGCGGCGCCGCGATCCCCACTGCGGTCGCCGGGATCATCGCCATGGCGATCTCCTTTGCCGTCGCGGGTGGCAAGGGAGCGCTCGGTGCCCTCTTCGGAACGCTGCTGGTGATGGCCTTCTTCAGCTTCGGCCAGGTCGCACTCGACCGGCTGACCAGGTCGAACCCGCAGATCATGATGGCTGCCGGGCTCCTGGTCTACACCACTCAGATCCTGCTGGTCGGTATCGTCCTCGCGGTCTTCAAGAACACCGAACTCTTCAACCGACAGGCCTTCGCCTTCACGCTGCTCGGTTGCGCCCTGATCTGGACGGGCTTCCAGGTCCGCGGCGCACTCAAGGCCAAGACCTTCTACGTCGACACCGACGCCTCCGAAAACAAGGGCGACAAGCCTTCCGACTCGGGACGTCAACAGTGACGAGGCCTGACTGTCCCCCCAGCGAGGGGGGCGGTGTTTATACCGTCCTGACGGGCTGCTATCGTCCGTCGCAACAACGGAGTACGGGAAGAGGCCAGGTCTGTCCGCACGATGGACGGATCGCCCCCCGGATCCTTGCAGTCTTCGATGATCCCGCTGTGGTGCAGAGCACTTCCGCGCGGGGTCGGCGAGAAACCCATCAAGTTCCAGTGCCGCACCGTGGCCGCAGGCCACGCCGACACACCGAGGTTGCCGTAACCATGCGTCACGACGAAGGAGTCCGTGGTGAGTGCTGAACTCACGTCTTCGCTCGCCTCAGGCAGTTGCCACTTCGGGGACGCTGGCTGCGGCTTCCCGGCCCCGGGCCTGAACGAGTTCCAGTTCGAGCCGATCTTCTCGATCGGCAGCGTCGAGTTCAACAAGCCGATGCTGCTGTCGATCATCGTCTCGCTGCTCGTCGTCGCCTTCTTCTGGGCCGCCTTCGCCAAGCCGCGCCTCGTGCCCGGCAAGCTGCAGCTGGTCGGTGAGATCGGCTACGACTTCGTCAAGCGGTCCATCGTGCTGGAGACGATCGGCAAGAAGGGCGAGAAGTACGTCCCGATGCTGGTCTCGATGTTCTTCTTCGTCTGGTTGATGAACATCATGTCGGTCATCCCGTTCGCCCAGTTCCCGGTGACGGCGGCGATCGCGTTCCCGGCCGGCCTCGCGGCCGTCGTCTGGGTCACCTACATGACGCTGACCTTCAAGAAGCACGGCTTCGTCGGCGGTCTGAAGAACCTCTGCTGGCCCTCGGGCATTCCCGGCTGGGTCATGTTCATCCTGGTGCCGATCGAGTTCTTCTCGAACATCTTCGTGCGTCCGTTCACGCTCGCGGTCCGAGCCTTCGCGAACATGTTCGCCGGCCACCTGCTGATCGTGATGTTCTCCATCGCCTCCTGGTACCTGCTCAGCCCGACCCTGGGCGCGCTCTACGGCTCGGCCTCGTTCATCGTCGCCGTCGGCCTGACCGCCTTCGAGCTGCTGGTCCAGTTCCTGCAGGCCTACATCTTCGTGATGCTGGCCAGCAGCTACATCGCCGGTGCCCTCGAAGAGGCGCACTGAGCCAGGGGCCACGGCCCTCCTGAACCACTCCCGGAACGCCCGGTGGCCAATCACCACCGGTACACCATCCCCGCAAAGGACACACTGCAATGAGCATGCTCGCTGAGGTCGGCGTCTACGGTTCCGTCGCTTCCATCGGTTACGGCCTCGCCGCGATCGGCCCCGGCATCGGCGTCGGTCTGATCTTCGGTAACGGCGTGCAGGCCATGGCCCGCCAGCCCGAGGCCGCCGGCCTGATCCGCTCCAACATGTTCATCGGCTTCGCGCTGACCGAGGCGCTCGCCCTCATCGGCATCGTCATGCCGTTCGTCTTCGGCCAGGGCCCCAAGTAATCCCGGCTGTAGACCCTTCGAGGAAGGTCCAGATATGAGCATCGTGGCTCACCTCGCGGAGGAGGAGGAGATCATGAATCCTCTCCTCCCCGCATGGCCCGAGATCATCATCGGCCTGCTCTGCTTCTTCATCGTCTTCGGGATCCTCGGCAAGAAGCTCCTCCCCAGCATCGAGAAGGTGCTGTCGGAGCGCCGGGATGCGATCGAGGGCGGTATGGAGCGCGCCGAGGCCGCTCAGGCTGAGGCCCAGGCCCTGCTTGAGCAGTACCGCGCCGAGCTCGCCGAGGCGCGTCACGAGGCTGCCCGCATCGTCGAGCAGTCCCGTGAGCAGGGCGCTGCCCAGCTCGCCGAGATGCGCGAGGAGGGCCAGCGTCAGCGCGAGGCCATCGTCGCCGCCGGTCACGCCCAGATCGAAGCCGACAAGAAGCAGGCGACTGCCGCCCTGCGCCAGGACGTCGGGTCGCTCGCTTCGCAGCTGGCCTCCCGCATCGTGGGTGAGTCCCTTGAGGACCACGCCCGGCAGAGCGGCGTGATTGACCGCTTCCTGGACGAGCTGGAGGCCAAGGCCACCGTTGCTCAGGGTGCGGCCAAGTGATCGGCGCAAGCCGCGAGGCCCTCGCCGCCGGGCGGCAGAACCTCGAAGCCCTGACCGACTCCACCTCGGTGGACGCGGTCAAGGTGGCCGAGGAGCTCACCGCCGTCACGGTCCTCCTGGACCGTGAGGTGTCGCTGCGCCGCGTTCTGACCGACCCGTCCCGGTCGGGCCAGGACAAGGCCCAGCTGGTCTCCTCGCTGCTGACCGGACAGGTCTCCGGCGAGACCCTCGACCTGGTCTCCGGCCTGGTCCGCTCCCGCTGGTCGGGCTCGCGTGACCTGGTCGACGGGGTCGAGGAGCTGGCCGCGTACGCCGAGGTCATCGCCGCCGACAAGGCCGGTGTCCTGGACGACGTCGAGGACGAGCTGTTCCGGTTCGGCCGGGTGGTGAGCGGCTCTCAGGAGCTGCGCGCCGGCCTGACCGAGCCCAAGGCCGGTGCCGTCGCCAAGGCTGCGCTGATCAAGAAGCTGCTCGGCGGCCGCGCCAACGCGGGCACCGTCCGGCTGGTCACCGCCCTGGTGAACAACCCGCGTGGCCGTAGCCTTGAGCAGGGCCTGGAGTCCTACTCGAAGCTCGCCGCCGCACGGCGCGGGCGCGTGGTGGCCCTGGTCACCACCGCGGTGCCGCTGTCGGACGGCCAGAAGGAGCGCCTGGAGGGTGCTCTGGGCCGGCTGTACAGCCGCCGGGTCCACCTGAACATCGACGTCGACCCCGAGGTCGTCGGCGGTGTCCGGGTCCAGATCGGCGACGAGATCATCGACGGCACCGTGTCGAGCCGCCTCGAAGGCGCTCGCCAGTCGCTCGAAGGCTGAGCACCGAAGCACATCCGACCCTCGGTCGGGAACCGGCTCCACCGGAGCCGGCAAATCGTACGGCCGGTTCGAGAGACCCGGCCGAGAGTCGAATACTTGCGGCCCTCAATGGCGGGCCGAGGATCGCAAACTAGGAGAGCAGGGAAGCCTGATGGCGGAGCTTACGATCCGTCCGGAGGAAATCCGGGACGCGCTGGCCGACTTTGTCCAGTCGTACCAGCCGGACGCCGCCTCGCGTGAAGAGGTCGGCACGGTCACTGACGCGGCGGACGGCATCGCCCATGTCGAGGGTCTGCCCTCGGTCATGGCGAACGAGCTGCTGAAGTTCGAGGACGGCACGCTCGGCCTCGCGCTGAACCTCGACACCCGTGAGATCGGTGTCGTCATCCTCGGTGAGTTCGGCGGCATCGAGGAGGGCCAGACGGTGCGTCGCACCGGCGAGGTCCTCTCCGTGCCGGTCGGCGACGGCTACCTCGGCCGCGTCGTGGACCCGCTGGGCAACGCGATCGACGGTCTGGGCGACATCGCCTCCACCGGGCGTCGCGCCCTGGAGCTGCAGGCCCCCGGCGTCATGGTCCGCAAGTCGGTCCACGAGCCGATGCAGACCGGTATCAAGGCCATCGACGCGATGACCCCGATCGGCCGCGGCCAGCGTCAGCTGATCATCGGCGACCGCCAGACCGGCAAGACCGCGGTGGCGATCGACACGATCATCAACCAGCGCGACAACTGGCGCTCGGGCGACCCGAAGAAGCAGGTCCGCTGCATCTACGTCGCCGTGGGCCAGAAGGGCTCCACCATCGCGTCCGTGCGCGGTGCCCTGGAGGAGGCCGGCGCGCTGGAGTACACCACCATCGTGGCTGCTCCCGCCTCCGACCCGGCCGGCTTCAAGTACCTCGCCCCGTACACCGGTTCGGCCATCGGCCAGGAGTGGATGTACGACGGCAAGCACGTCCTCATCATCTTCGACGACCTGTCGAAGCAGGCCGAGGCGTACCGCTCCGTGTCGCTGCTGCTCCGTCGTCCGCCGGGCCGCGAGGCCTACCCGGGTGACGTCTTCTACCTGCACTCCCGCCTGCTGGAGCGCTGCGCGAAGCTCTCCGACGAGCTGGGTGCCGGCTCGATGACCGGTCTGCCGATCATCGAGACCAAGGCCAACGACGTCTCGGCGTACATCCCGACCAACGTCATCTCGATCACCGACGGCCAGTGCTTCCTGGAGTCCGACCTGTTCAACGCCGGCATCCGCCCGGCCGTGAACGTCGGTATCTCGGTCTCCCGCGTCGGTGGCTCGGCCCAGATCAAGGCCATGAAGTCGGTCGCCGGCCGCCTGCGCCTGGACCTGGCCCAGTACCGTGAGCTGGAGGCGTTCGCCGCCTTCGGTTCCGACCTGGACTCGGCCTCCAAGGCCCAGCTGGAGCGCGGTGCGCGCATGGTCGAGCTGCTCAAGCAGGGCCAGTACCAGCCGTTCCCGGTCGAGGAGCAGGTCGTCTCCATCTGGGCCGGCACCACCGGCAAGCTGGACGACGTCCCGGTCGCGGAGATCCGCCGCTTCGAGCGCGAGTTCCTGGACCACCTGCGCCTTCAGCACAAGAACCTGCTGGCCGGCATCGTCGAGACCTCCAAGCTGGAGGACGGCACCATCGACGCGCTGACCACGGCGATCGACGCCTTCAAGCAGGGCTTCACCACGGCTGACGGCAAGCTGCTCTCCGAGCAGGCCTGAGTCCGGTAACGAGGGAAAGGACGTAACGACCCATGGGAGCACAGCTTCGGGTCTACAAGCGCCGGATCCGCTCTGTCACCGCGACGAAGAAGATCACCAAGGCGATGGAGATGATCTCCGCGTCGCGCATCGTCAAGGCGCAGCGCGCGGTGGCCGCCTCCACTCCGTACGCCGATGAGCTCACCCGGGCGGTGACGGCGGTGGCCACCCGGTCCAACGCCAAGCACCCGCTCACCACCGAGAACCCGAACGCCTCGCGTGCCGCCGTCCTGATGATCACGGCGGACCGCGGCCTGGCGGGCGGCTACTCGACCAACGCCATCAAGCAGGCGATCGCGCTCAGCGCGAAGCTGCGCAACGAGGGCAAGGACGTGGTGACGTACATCGTCGGCCGTAAGGGCGTCTCGTACTACAACTTCCGTGACCTCGCGGTCGCGGAGTCGTGGACGGGCTTCTCGGACAAGCCGACCTACGGTGACGCCAAGGCCGTCGCGGCCGATCTGATCGAGGCCTTCACGGCCGAGACCGGTGGCGTGGACGAGCTGCACCTGGTGTCGACCAAGTTCGAGTCCATGCTGACTCAGACCGCGGTGGACGCCCGGCTGCTGCCGCTGAAGCTCGACGAGGTCGAGCTCAGCGACGAGTCGAAGGCCACGCACGAGATCTTCCCGCTGTACGACTTCGAGCCGTCGGCCGAGGGCGTCCTCGACGCGCTGCTGCCGCGGTACGTCGAGAGCCGGATCTACAACGCGTTGCTGCAGTCCGCCGCTTCGGAGCACGCCGCACGTCGGCGCGCGATGAAGAGCGCGACGGACAACGCCGGAGAGCTCATCAAGTCGCTCACGCGGCTTGCCAACTCGGCCCGTCAGGCCGAGATCACCCAGGAAATCAGCGAGATCGTCGGCGGTGCCAACGCCCTCGCCGACGCGAGCCGCGGGAGCGAATGAGAATGACCACCACTGTTGAGCCGACCACGGCGACGGGCCGCGTCGCGCGGGTCATCGGCCCGGTCGTCGACGTGGAGTTCCCCGTCGACGCGATTCCCAACATGTTCAACGCCCTGCACGTCGAGGTGGAGAACCCCGACGGCACGGGCAAGAAGATCCTCACCCTTGAGGTCGCCCAGCACCTCGGCGACGGCATGGTCCGCGGCATCTCGATGCAGCCGACCGACGGCCTGGTCCGTGGCGCGCAGGTGTCCGACACCGGTTCCGCCATCTCGGTGCCGGTCGGCCAGATCACCAAGGGCAAGGTGTTCAACGCCCTCGGTGAGGTGCTGAACGTCGACAAGGCCGAGTTCGAGGCCGAGGTCAAGGTTCGCTGGCCGATCCACCGCAAGGCGCCGGAGTTCAAGGACCTCGAGTCCAAGACCGAGATGTTCGAGACCGGCATCAAGGTCATCGACCTGCTCACCCCGTACGTCACCGGTGGCAAGATCGGTCTGTTCGGTGGTGCCGGTGTCGGCAAGACCGTTCTGATCCAGGAGATGATCTACCGCGTCGCCGAGAACTTCGGTGGTGTGTCGGTCTTCGCCGGCGTCGGCGAGCGCACCCGTGAGGGCAACGACCTCATCCACGAGATGGTCGACTCGGGCGTTCTGGACAAGACCGCGCTGGTCTTCGGCCAGATGGACGAGCCGCCGGGCACCCGTCTGCGCGTCGCGCTCTCCGCGCTGACCATGGCGGAGTACTTCCGTGACGTCGAGAAGCAGGACGTGCTCCTCTTCATCGACAACATCTTCCGGTTCACCCAGGCCGGTTCCGAGGTGTCGACCCTGCTCGGCCGGATGCCCTCCGCGGTGGGTTACCAGCCGAACCTGGCCGACGAGATGGGCCTCCTCCAGGAGCGCATCACCTCGACCCGCGGTCACTCGATCACCTCGATGCAGGCGATCTACGTCCCCGCGGACGACCTGACCGACCCGGCCCCGGCCACCACCTTCGCCCACCTGGACGCGACGACCGTTCTGTCGCGCCCGATCTCGGAGAAGGGCATCTACCCGGCCGTCGACCCGCTGGACTCCACGTCCCGCATCCTCGACCCGCGGTACATCGCGCAGACCCACTACGACACGGCCATCCGTATCAAGGGGATCCTGCAGAAGTACAAGGACCTGCAGGACATCATCGCGATCCTCGGTATCGACGAGCTGTCCGAGGACGACAAGATCACGGTCCACCGGGCCCGTCGCATCGAGCGCTTCCTCTCGCAGAACACCTACGTGGCGAAGCAGTTCACCGGTGTCGAGGGTTCGACCGTGCCGCTGTCGGAGACCATCGAGGCCTTCAACGCGATCGCGGACGGCAAGTACGACGCCGTTCCCGAGCAGGCCTTCTTCATGTGCGGTGGCATCGAGGACCTCGAGAAGAACGCCGCCGAGCTCGCGAAGAAGTAGTCGCGTCCGGTAGCAGCGAGTGACTGTGAGGGGTGGGCCCCAGCCCTGGGACCCACCCCTCGCGTCGCATCGGCTGTGATTCCGGTCAAATCCGTGCCGCCGGTTTCATGCCGGGGGCGCGGGCCCGTTATTCTTACCGAAACTCCCGAGTAATCGGGCGTTGCATGAGCCTAGGAGCCCACGTTGGCTGAGCTGCACGTCGAGCTGGTCGCAGCCGACCGCAAGGTGTGGTCCGGTGCGGCCACCATCGTCGTCGCCCGTACGGCCTCCGGTGACACCGGCATCATGCCGGGTCACACCCCGGTGCTGAGCGTGCTGGAGACCGGTCCGGTCACCATCCGCACCGTGGACGGCGGCACCGTGATCGCCGCGGTGCACGGCGGCTTCATCTCCTTCGCCGACAACAAGCTGTCTCTGCTCGCGGAGATCGCCGAGCTGGCGGACGAGATCGATGTCGCGCGCGCCGAGCGTGCGCTGGAGCAGGCGAAGTCGGACCTGGACGAGCACGCCGAGCGACGCGCCGAGGTGCGTCTGTTCGCGGCGCGCGGTCTCAAGGCCCACGCCTGAGTGCGCCGGACCCTGGCTTAGCGGGGTCGACCGACGGTCCCGGGGACGCGTGAGCGTGACCCCGGGACTGTCGTCTCAGTTGGTAGGTCAACGCGGTCGCCTGATACGACCGATACGGGGAACGCGGGTAGCGAGGAGGTAGGTGAGCATGGTCCTCGCCCTTGTGGTGTGCGCGGCGGTCGTTGCGCTGGGTGTGATCGGCCTGGTGGTGTTCGCGGTACGGCGCCGTGTGATCCAGCGGGTCGGCGGCACGTTCGACTGCAGCTACCGGCTCAAAATGCCCGCCGACGCCTCGACAGAGCCCGACCTCGACGAGAACGGCAAACCCACCTCCGCCCCGGTCCCGCAGACCGACGGCAAGGGGTGGGTTTTTGGTATCGGCCGCTACAGCGGTGACTCGATCGAGTGGTTCCGGGTCTTCTCGTACGCCCCGCGCCCGCGCAAGGTGCTTCCGCGCCGGGAGATCGAGGTGCTGGGCCGGCGCTACCCCGAGGGCCAGGAGGAGCTGGCGCTGCTCTCCGGCTCGGTCGTGCTCCGGTGCCTGCACAACGGCGCCCCGCTGGAGCTGGCGATGAGCGACGACGCCCTGACCGGCTTCCTCGCCTGGCTGGAAGCCGCCCCACCCGGCCAGAGGGTTAACGTCGCCTAACCGGGCTCGCTAGTCTGGCGGCATGGTCAATCTGACGCGCATCTACACCCGTACCGGCGACGACGGCACCACCGCGCTCGGTGACATGAGCCGCACGACCAAGACCGACCCGCGCCTGATCGCGTACGCCGACACCAACGAGGCCAACGCCGCGATCGGCGTGGCGATCGCCGCCGGGGGCCTGTCCGAGGACGTCGCCGCGGTGCTCGTCCGGGTGCAGAACGATCTCTTCGACGTCGGTGCGGACCTGGCCACCCCGGTGGTGGAGGACCCGAAGTACCCGCCGCTGCGGGTGCTGCAGTCCTACATCGACAAGCTGGAGGCGGACTGCGACCACTACCTGGAGTCGCTGGAGAAGCTGCGCAGCTTCATCCTCCCCGGCGGCACGGTGGGGGCGGCGCACCTGCACCTCGCCTGCACGGTGGTGCGGCGGGCCGAGCGGGCCACCTGGGCGGCGATCGAGGAGCACGGGGACACCGTGAACCCGCTGACCGCCAAGTACCTCAACCGGCTCTCCGACCTGCTGTTCATCCTGGCCCGGGCGGCCAACAAGGAGCGCGGCGACGTGCTCTGGGTGCCGGGCGAGAACCGCTGAACCGGTCGCCCCGCCGGTCGGCGGGGCGACCGGCGGTGGGCTGACCGCTACCGCTGCTGGGGGATCTTCCAGCCGACCACGTGGCCCTCCTCGACGATCGCGCCGGCCGGGGCCTCCTTGGGCCAGAGCGAGTAGCAGCCGGCCACGATCACGTTGATCCCGGCCGTCAGGCCCAGCCGCAGGTACCAGCCGGTGAAGGTGGCGACGTGGGCGGCGCCGTCGGAGAGCGGGACGAGGGCGGTGATCAGCCCCAGCGTGATCGCGGCCGAGGCCACGGTGCGCCGGCAGATCCGCCACTCGTGGGCGGTCCGCTCGGCGCCGTACTTGGGGGCGCCCTTGGGCTTGGGGCCGCCGGCGAAGCGGTACTGGAAGTGCCGGTCGGCCCAGCGGACCAGGGACGGCCCGTAGCCGATGGAGAAGCCCGCGTAACCGGCCGCCAGCGCGTGCGTCCACCCGGCGGTGGCGCCGCCGCGCAGGTCGAGCACGATCAGGGCGAACAGGGTCAGGTCCACCACCGGCAGGCCGACCAGCAGGACGGTGCTCACCGCGCGCAGCCGCAGCAGGTAGCGGGTGGCGAGGCCGAGCGCGAGGAGGATCCAGAACGCGACCTCGGCCGCGACGATCAGAGTGACGATCATGGAGTGCTCCCAGGTCGATCGGCGGCGCCTCCAGCCTCGCCCGTCGGGGCGCACCGGTCGTCGTCACCGGAGCCGAGCCGGCTCTGCACCTTTCGATGTACGGCTCCTCCTCCCCGTACCGGAGCCGGAGGCCCGGCCGGGGATGATCTGATGGGGGAGTGCGCAGACCCACACTCACCCCGCGGCAGGAGGACCGGGCGATCGCCCTCGCCGGGTCGGTCGGCGGGCTGGTGCTGATCGCCTTCAAGGTCTACGACCACTCAGAGGGCGTCCCGCGCTGGGTGGTGCTGCCACCGCTGCTGCTCACCGCCGGGCTGGAGCTGTTCCGGCGCACCCGTCCGATCCTGACGGTGGCGATCGGCGGGGTGGTCTTCGCCGTGAGCATCTTCACCGGTGCGCTGATCGCGACCACCATCATGTACACCGACCTGCTCTACGCGTCGGTGCTCTACGGCAGCCCGCGGATGTCCCGCGTCCTGCACCTGACCGGCGCCGGCTCGGTGATCGTCCTGAGCAGCCTGTCCTTCCTGTACAGCGACGCCCCCACGGCGCTGGCCGTGGTGGTGATCACCTCACTGATCTTCCTCGGGCCGGTCTGGACGGGGGACCTGGTGCGCAGGCACCGGGAGGAGGCGGAGACCCAGCGGCTGCGTGCCGAGCAGACCGCGCTGCTCTCCGAGATGGACCGGCGCCAGGCAGTGGTCGCCGAACGGTCCCGAATGGCCCGGGAGTTGCACGACGTGGTGGCCAACCACCTGTCCGCCATCGCGATCCACGCCACCGGCGCCCAGTCGGTGGCCCGGCGTCAGCGACGCTCCGAGGAGGACCCGTTGGTGTCGGCGATGGGGGTGATCCGGGAGAACAGTGTGCAGGGATTGGCCGAAATGCGCCGCATGATCGGGCTGCTGCGCGACAGCGGCGGCGGCGAGGCCGACGAGTCCTACGCCGCGCCCGATCTGGGGGCGGTGGACGCGCTGCTGGCCAAGGCCCGGGCGGCCGGGCGGGACGTGGGGCTGGACTTCGACCTCGCGGAGCGCGGCGAGCGCGGGAAGCTGGCGGTGCCGGTCGAGCTGGCGGCGTACCGGATCGTGCAGGAGTCGCTCACCAACGCGCTGAAGCACGCCGGCCCGGGCCGGGTCCGGGTGGTGGTGGACTACGGGCCGCGGGAACTGAGCATCGCCGTGGACAGCCCCTACCGCGCCGACGCCGGCCGGGGACTGCCCGGCGCCCGGGCCGGGCTGGTGGGCATGGGGGAGCGGGCCGGGCTGCTCGGCGGCAGCTTCGAGGCCGGCCCGGAGGGTGACTGCTGGAGCGTGCGCGCGGTGCTGCCGCGGGAGCTGGTGACGGAGGAAGGGGAGCGGCAGGCATGACGATTCGGGTGCTGGTGGCCGAGGACCAGGCGGCCGTCCGGGCGGCGTTGGTGATGATCCTGCGGGCCGAGCCGGACCTGGAGGTGGTCGGGCAGGCCGCGGACGGCGAGGAGGCGGTGCGGCTGGCCCTGGAACTGCGGCCCGACGTCGTCCTGATGGACGTGCAGATGCCCCGGCTGGACGGCGTCTCGGCGACCGCCCGGGTGGTGGCCGCCGGAGCGGCGCAGGTCCTGGTGCTGACCACCTTCGACCTGGACGAGTACGTGTACGGCGCGCTGCGGGCCGGCGCGGCCGGCTTCCTGCTCAAGGACCTGGAGGCGGACACCCTGGTCCAGGGCATCCGCACGGTGGCGCGCGGGGACGGCATGCTGGCGCCCTCGGTGACCCGGCGGCTGATCGACACCTTCGCCCGCCCCGGGCGCGCGGTCGGGCCCGAGGCGCGGGAGTCGGTGTCGGGGCTCACCCCGCGTGAGCGGGAGGTGCTGGCCTGCATCGGGGCCGGGCTGTCGAACGGCGAGATCGCCGGGCGGCTGGAGATGGCCGAGGCGACCACCAAGACGCACGTCAGCCGGATCCTCGCCAAGCTGCGGCTGCGCAGCCGGGTGCAGGCGGCGATCCTGGCCCAGGACCTCGGGCTGACGATCTGAACAGCGGCCCTCCGGTCCCGGGCCGTGCCGAGCCTGCGGCACCTCGGGGGTGGGCGCCGCCTCCCGGGTGCCGGCGGCTCTCGGTCGCAGATCACACTCCCGGATGACACCACGGCGGGCGGAAGGGCATTAGAGTCCGGCGCATGAGCGGCGCGGCTCATGAGCGGGTGACCCCTGCGCTGAGCCGCCTTCAGGGCCCGCCCACAGGGCGGCGACGGCATCCGGGAGACCCAGCCATGAGCAACGCGTCCAGCAAGCAGATCGCCGTGATCGGGGCCGGCCTGATGGGGGCCGGGATCGCCCAGGTCTCCGCCCAGGCAGGTCACCCGGTGGTGCTGCGGGACGTCACCGAGGAGGCGCTGCAGCGCGGTCTCGCGGGAATTCGCGCCTCGTACGAGAAGTTCGTCGCCAAGGGCAGGCTGACCGCCGAGGACGCCGAGGCGGCGCTCGGCCGGATCACCACCACGACGGACCTGGGCGCGGTCGCCGAGGCCGACATCGTGGTCGAGGCGGTCTTCGAGCAGCTGGACGTCAAGGAAGGCGTCTTCAAGGAGCTCGACAAGATCGCCAAGGACGGTGCGGTGCTGGCCTCCAACACCTCGGCCATTCCGATCACCCGGATCGCGGCCGTCACCCGCCGCCCCGAGTCGGTCGTCGGCATGCACTTCTTCTCGCCGGTGCCGCTGATGCGCCTGGTCGAGCTGGTGCGCGGCTACAAGACCAGCGACGAGACGCTCGCCACCGCGCGCGCCTTCGCCGAGGGCGTCGGCAAGGAGGTCGTGGTGGTCAACCGCGACGTGGCCGGCTTCATCACCACCCGCCTGATCAGCGCGCTGGTCGTCGAGGCCGCCAAGCTCTACGAGTCGGGTGTCGCCACCGCGGAGGACATCGACACTGCCTGTCGGCTCGGTTTCGGCCACCCGATGGGCCCGCTGGAGACCGCCGACATGACCGGCGTCGACATCCTGCTGCACGCCGCCCGGAACATCTACGCCGAGACCCAGGACGAGAAGTTCGCCCCGCCGGAGATCATGGCGCGCATGGTCACCGCCGGTGACCTGGGCCGCAAGAGCGGCCAGGGCTTCTACCCGCACCCGGGCAAGTGACGCACCGGGGCCGGTGACCGGCCGGGCCGTGCGGTCGCAGCACCGTACGGCCCACCGTGCCGGGGTAGGTGAGTTTCCTCACGCCGGGTACCGCAGACGGGTGATTTGGGCGGTAATCGAGCGTAGGTGTGGGGAGTTCCTGCGTATATTCCCTCGGACGAGTGAAGTTGCTTCAGATCTGGCCGGAACCAGCAACCTGCGGACCTGGTTCACCGTCAGATGAGGGGGACCCGGTCCACGCCGACGACGCTGCGGCCGGACCCGGGCGCGGGGCTTCAGGCCCGCCCGGATGGACACCCGCTCCCGGGCCCGCGCGGCCGGGGCGGAACGACCCGTACCAGTGACCGCCAGGCGGAGGAGGAGACCATGCGCATCACGGGCGACCACGCGGCGCTGGCCATCGAGGGCCGCCTCGACGTGCGCACCGCCGCCGACGCCCGGGTCCGGCTGCACCAGGCCATCGACGGCGGCCGCGGCGACCTCGTGCTGGACCTCGCCCGGCTGGAGTTCTGGGACGCCACCGGCCTCGGCGTGATCATGGGAACCCACCGCCGGGCCGGCCGGATCGGCCGCCGGCTGGTGCTGCGGTCCGTCCCGGCGCAGCTCCAGCGGCTGCTGGTGGCCACCCGGCTGCACCGGATCCTCGCCGTCGAGGGCGTTGTCTCGGAGCCCCGCGGCGCGACGCTGCCCGCGCTGGGCCCGGCGCTGTAGGCCCTCCCGCCGGGCTCCCGCACCCCTTTCGCCGGGCTCCCGCGTGCCCTGCGTCGGCCCCCGTACGCCCTGCGTCGGCCCCCCGTGCCCCTTCGGGAAGGGACCGCCCTGCGCGCGACGGGCCGGATGTGCGAGAGTCTGGCGTCAGAAAGACGGCCGCCGGGGACAGGACCGGCTCCTCCCTGCCTCCGGGCCGGGCGGGGTCCCCCCGGCCGGAGGCAGGGGCGTATCCCCACCCGGAGCGGCCGTACCGAGTCGTCGGCCGACCAGGGGCGGAGCAGATCGTGGGACAGCCATCCGGTGAGTTCCGGCAGGAAGCCGTACGCACCCGGGGCGGTGAGCTGGTCTCCGGCGCCCTGCTGGTGACCGTCGGCACCCCGGACGGTTCCGAGGTCCGGCCCTGCCCCGACGAGTGGCGGCCCCGCCCGCGCCGGATCGGGCGCACCGAACCCGCCCGCGGCCCGGTCGGCGGCCCCGGCCGCGCGGTCGGACCGCTCGCCCTCGGCGCCGGCCCCGCCGACCTGCCGCTGCTCGACCGCGAGGCCGACATCGCGCACCTGCTCGGCCTGCTCGCCGAGGGGCGTTCGATACGCCTGGTCGGCCAGGCCGGCTCGGGCCGCAGCGCGCTGCTGTCCGCCGTCGCCGAGGCGGCCGGCGACCTCGCGCCCGGCGGTGTCGTCCAGCTCTGCGGCCACCGCCGCACCGGCGACGACCTGCTCCAGGACCTCTTCGCCGCCACCCACCAGGCCCCCGGCTTCCGCCCCGATCCGGGCCAACTCGCCGAGCACCTCGCCCGGGTCGGCGCGATCGTGGTCGTCGACGAGGTAGAACCGGTCGGCGCGAAGCTGGAGCACCTGCTCGCCGCCGCCCCCGACTGCGCCTTCCTGATCTCCGTGGCCCCGGACAGCCCGCCGCTGCCCGCCGACTCCCGGCTGCGGGATCACCTCGTCGCCGGCCTCTCCCGCTCCGCCTGCCTCGCGCTCACCGCCCGGCTGGCCGGCCGGCCCCTCGACGCGGCCGAGAAGGCCTGGGCGGTCGACCTCTGGTTCGAGTCCGAGGGGCTGCCGCTGCGCTTCGTCCAGGCCGCCGCGCTGCTGCGCCAGCGGGACGTCGCGGTGGACGCGCTGGTCGCCGCCGAGGAGGACCGGCTGGGCGTCTTCGGCGCGGTCGAGGAACCTGACCGGCACCCCGACCCGGCGGTCCGCGAGAGCGAGCTGCGCGGGACCGTCCCGCTGCCGTCCGTGGCCGAGAGCGCCTCGCCCGCCGTCCGGCTCGCCGAGGGCCTCAGCGAGCCCGCCCAGGCCGTACTGAGGCTCGCGGTGGCGCTCGGCGGCGAGTGCCCGACCGCCCCGCACCTGCCGGCGCTGATCGACGTCGGCCAGGGTGAGAGCGCACTGCACGAACTCGCCGACGCCGGGCTGGCGGTGTCCATCGGCGGTCACCACCGGCTCACCGCGGGCGCGCTCGACCTGCTCGCCCCGCACTGGCCGGCCCGCGGCAGCATCGACGGCGCCGCCCAGCACTTCGCCTGGTGGGTCGGGCACAGCTCGGTCTCCACGGAGCAGATCGCGGCCGAGGCGGAGGTGGTGATCGGGGTGCTGCTGGCCGACCGGACCGCCGGCCGGCACGCCGCCGTCCTGCGGCTGGCCCGGGCGGCCGGGCCGGCGCTGGCCCTGGCGCTGCGCTGGGGCGCCTGGGAGCGCGCCCTGCTGCTCGGCCTGGAGGCCGCCCGCAACACCGGCTCCCGGGCCGACGAGGCCTGGTTCCACCACGAGTTGGGCGTCTACGCGATCTGCGTCCGCGAGCCCGGGCGCGCCGTCGCCGAACTGGAGTCCGCGCTCACCCTGCGGGCCGCCCTCGGCGAGCCGCGCGGGGCCGCCGGTGCCCGCCGGATGCTCGATCTGCTGCGCGCCGACGGTCGACAGCTGCCCGCCACCGAGTCGACCGCTCCGCCGCCCGTCCGGCGCCCTGTCATCCGGGCGATCGCGCAGGTGCCGTGGCGGTTCAAGACCACCCCCGGCACGGCGGGCGGCACCCGGCGCACCGTGATCGCCGCCTCGGCGGCCGTCCTCGCGCTCGGCGTGCTCGGTACGGCGGTCGGGCTGAGCGTCGCGGGCCCGGACGAGCACCGCGGCAGCGACCCGCGCAGCAGCACGGACGACGGCACCGGTCTGCCGGCGAGTCTGCCGACGCCCCGGCCGAGCCCGAGCCCCACCGCCACGCCCTCCGACGGGACGCAGAGCCCGGAGGCCCCGCCGGCGCAGGACACGGCGGAGCCGGAGGCGTCGGAGAGCAGCAGCGGGCCGTCACGCTCGCCGTCGGCCTCCGGGTCGGCGTCGAAGAAGGCCGGCAAGTCGCCGACCGCGACGGCGACGACCTCGCAGCCGCCCTCCCCGGGTCGGCCGGAGTCCCCGGTGCTGCCGCCCGTGCAGCCGCCGCCGGGCGGCGGTGGCAGTGCCGGCGGCCAGTCCGGCGGGAGCACCCCGACGGCCCCGGCGCCGACCACCACCTCGGCCTCGCCGTCGGAACCCGGCGTCAGCCCCTCGGGCAGCGCGACGCCGGGCTCACCGAGCCCGACGGCGCCCGTGACGCCGTCCTGACGGATCAGGACGCGGCGGTCAGAACAGCTTGAGCTTGTCGTCGTCGATGCCGCGCAGCCCGTCGTAGTCCAGCACCACGCAGCCGATGCCGCGGTCCGTGGCGAGGACGCGGGCCTGGGGCTTGATCTCCTGCGCGGCGAAGACGCCCTTCACCGGGGCGAGCAGCGGGTCCCGGTTGAGCAGCTCCAGGTAGCGGGTGAGCTGTTCGACGCCGTCGATCTCGCCGCGGCGCTTGATCTCGACGGCGACGGTCGTGCCGTCGGAGTCGCGGCAGAGGATGTCGACCGGGCCGATCGCCGTCGGGTACTCGCGGCGGATGAGCGACCAGCCGGCGCCGAGCACCTCCATCCGGTCGGCCAGCAGCTCCTGGAGGTGTGCTTCGACGCCGTCCTTGATCAGGCCGGGGTCCACCCCGAGTTCGTGGGAGGAGTCGTGCAGCACCTCCTCCAGCGTGATGATGAGCTTCTCGCCGGCCTTGTTGATCACTGTCCAGGCCCCGTCGGCCTCCTTGAGGGTGCACGGCGGGGACATCCAGTTGAGCGGCTTGTAGGCACGGTCGTCGGCGTGGATGCTGACGCTGCCGTCGGCCTTGACCAGGATGAGCCTGGTGGCGGAGGGCAGATGGGCGGAGAGCCGACCGGCATAGTCGACTGAGCAGCGGGCAATTACGAGACGCACGGTCGACCACGCTAGCCCACCGGGGCCAGTTGATGCGATTCCGCGACGGCCGGGTGAAGAATCCGCGAACCCCGCGAACATGGAGGTTCGGCGATCCCGCGAATGCCTGACGGCCCTCTGGCGCCCATTCCCACGGGCAGCTACGGTGTGTGACGGCTTGCTTGCAGCGGAGCTGTCAACGGGGACGGAGACTTCAGATGAACGATCCAGCAGGATCCGGCCAATCTGGTGCAGCGACGCGTATTCACGGAGCAATCCACAGGAATCCCCGGCCTCGCCCCCCATTGGCTGCCACGCTGTTGTGAGCGGCCGGAGCCCCCGACGCGTCCTCGACGCGGCCTAGGCGCCGACGCCTTCGCACGGTGCCGGAAACAGCCGTCCGACGGCGTTCCGGACATCACACGCGATTCGCCCACCCTCACCCTCAGCTTGGACTACGCATCACCACCCGGGCGCCGCGCGGGTGGACCGCGAGAGGAGAATCCATGTCGCTCGACGTCTCACCGGCCCTGCTGGAAAAGGCCGAGCGGGGCGAGGTCGACGAGCGGGAATTCGTCGACTGCGTCCGCGTCTCCCTGCCGTACGCCTGGGAGCTGATCAGCTCGCTGGTCGCCCAGGCGAAGGTCGACGGCACCGACTTCGCAGACAACCACGTACCGCCGCCCAGCGAGCAGGCCCGCGGCCAGCTTCTGCGGGCACTGGCCAGCGATGCCATCCGGGGCGCTCTGCAGCGCCACTTCGGTGTCCGGCTGGCCTTCCAGAACTGTCACCGGGTGGCGGTGTTCCTGCCGTCGGACTCCAACGAGGCGCGGTTCGATCGCTTCACGTCCGTCCGGGAGCAGTTGCTCAACCAGTCCGAGGAACTCCGGGACTGCTGATCGGTCGGGCCGGCTGCGTCGGCACGACGGCGCGGCGAGCACCGGTGCGGCCGCGGCGGCACCGGCACGCGACCGGGCCGCCCCTCCCCTCGGCGGGGTGGGGCGGCCCGGTGGCGTCCGCCGTCCGGACCGGTCCGTCGGCGTCAGCCCAGTTGCGGCAGCACCTCGGAGCCGAGGCGGGCGATGTTCTCCAGGGTCGCCTCATGATCGCCGCTGCCCTCGGCGAGCAGCGCGAAGCGCCTGATGCCGGTGCGCTCGGCGGTGGCCAGCAGTCGGTCGGCGCACTGCTTCGGCGTGCCCACCGCGTGCAGGTCGCAGAGGAGTTCGGTGTACGCGTGCGGGTCGCGCATCTTGCGCTCGCGGCCGTCCACGGTGCGGTGCGCGCCGAGCCCGTACTCGAACCAGCCGGGCATCGCGCGCAGCAGCGTGGCCCGGGCCGCCGAGGTGCGGTCGTCGACCTGCGCCACCCCGGCCGCGACGTGCTGACGGCCGATCCGGCGCAGCTGCTCCTCGCTCCGGCCGGCGGCCAGCCACGCGGTGCGGTAGAGCTCCAGCATCCGCAGCTTGTCGTCGTCGCCGGAGTGCATGCCGAGCAGCATCGGCAGGCCGCGTTCGGCGGCGAGCCGGACCCCGCCGGGCGAGGTGCAGGCCACCACCATCGGCGGGCCCGCCACCGGGCGTCCCGAGGCGGTGAGTTCCTCGCCGGGCCCGTCCGTCTCCACCCGTTGGCGGGGGAAACGCAGCGGCCCGGACTGGTCGCCGAGGCCGAGCCAGGTACCGAGGTCGGGCCGCCGGGGTTGTTCGGTGGCGCGCGGCACCACGGCCACCTCCGGGAAGCTGAACTGCGGCCCGTCCGCGCCCACCCGGGTGCCGCGCAGCCAGCGCAGCAGCAGGTCGAGCCGCTCCGGGAAGCCCTGCTCGAAGGCCTCCACGCCGCCGCCGAAGACGTCCAGGTCGATCCACGGGCCGCCGCGCCCCACCCCGAGCGTGAACCGTCCGCCGGAGACGAGGTGCAGCATCGCGGCCTGTTCGCCGAGCGCCACCGGGTGGGCGGTGGAGAGCACGCTGACCGCCGTGCCGACGCCGATCCGACGGGTGCGGCCGAGCAGCATCGCGGCGAGCGTGGCGGCGTTCGGGCAGACCCCGTACGGGACGAAGTGGTGCTCGGCCAGCCAGACGCTGTCCAGGCCCGCCCGCTCGGCCTCGACGGTGGCCCGGACCGTCCGGTCCAGGGCCTCGCCGTGGGTCTGGCCGGGGAACTGCGCCGAGAGCAGGAAGGCGCCGACCCGGACCGGTGCGGTGTCCGTGGTGCGCGCGCCGGAACGCTGGGGCGCCGGCAGGGGGGTGCCGGTGGCGCCGGCCGGGCCGGCGGTCGTCGGTGCCGGGCCGACTGAGGGTGGCCGGACTCCGACGGGTCGGCGGGTCTCGGCGCGGGCGCTGGTCTTGGTCATCCTTGGGCCTCCTCGGGTGCGCGCAGGGTCTGCGGGCCCCGCCTGTCCCCTTGTGAGTAACCGATGTCATGTGCCAATGGCACGCCGAACCACGAATTTCACAGAAGAACGGGTGGATATCACGGGAAACACCGAAGCGCCGGGCGGTGCCGTGATAGTGGCTTCGGGGGGTATGTGCCGGCCGTAATCTGGAACGGCTCCGAGCCCCCGTAGAGAGGTAGCCAGACGTGTCGCCCCGCCGCAACCGGATCAAGAGTGCAGCCGATCACGAGGCCTCGGCGCCGGCCGCCCCGCTCGGCGGCGCCCTGCGCCGCACCGAGAGCTACCAGGGCGACGACTGGGTGGTGCAGACGGTGGCCGGCACCGCCGGCCGCCACTACCGCTGCCCGGGCTGCGACCAGGAGATCCCGCCGGGTGTCGGCCACGTGGTGGCCTGGCCGATGCACGGCGCCGGGGTGGACGACCGCCGGCACTGGCACCGGGCCTGCTGGGGCGCCCGCGACCGGCGGGCCTCCAACGTCCAGCGCGGCCGCGGCGCACCCCGGTACTGAGGGCGCCGCGACCGCGTCGGCGAGCCGGTCAGGCGTCGCGCTTCTTCAGCACCAGCGCGCCGCCGACCAGCGCGGCCGCCGTCCAGGCCACACAGATCGCGAAGCCGGCCCACGGGCCGTACGGCTGGTTGTGCTGCTCGTAGACCAGCATCATCCGCGAGCCCGCGTAGTCGGGGAAGTAGTGCGCCAGCGTCTTGACCTTCGGCACCGCCGAGAGGATCGGCGAGAGCAGGAAGAAGAACGGCACCAGCACGCCCAGCGCCAGCGTCTGGTTGTGCAGCATCGCGGTGACGCCGGCCGAGAACAGGCAGAGCAGCGTCAGGTACATCGCCGCGCCGAACACCGCGCGCAGCACGTGCGGTTCGCCGAGGCTGGTGGAGTGGTCGCCGAGCAGCGCCTGGCCGACGAAGAACGTGATGAACGCGGTGACCAGGGAGACCGCGAAGGCCAGGGCGCCGAGCACCAGCGCCTTGCCGGCGAGCAGGGTCCCGCGCTGCGGGACGGCCGCCAGGGTGACCCTGATCATCCCGCTGCTGTACTCGTTGCCGACCGCCAGCACGCCGAAGACGATGATGGCCAGTTCGCCGAGGATGATGCCGGAGAAGGCCGTCCCGGTGGCGTCGAACGGGCTGTCCGCGTCCCCCCGGAACTCCTCGAAGTTGTTGTTGGTGAGCAGGGACAGCAGCGCGCCGAGGCCGAGGGTGACGACGAAGGCCAGCGCGAGTGTCCAGACCGTCGACCGGACGCTTCGGATCTTCGTCCACTCGGAGCGCAGCACCGCCGGGAAGGACGCCATCTCAGTTCTCCTTCTGCTGTACGGCCGCCGGCTGCTGCGCCGCGGCGCCCTGCCAGGTCGCGCCCCAGGTGCCGGGTGCGCCGGCCGCGTCGCGGCCCTCGCCGCTCCCGGCGTGGTACTCCACCGAGTCGGCCGTCATCTGCATGAACGCCTCCTCCAGCGAGGCCTGCTGGGGGCTGAGCTCGTGCAGCACCACCCCGTGGGCGGCGGCCACCGGAGTACCCGGCCGCGCGGATCGGATACATGCTCGACGACGCCCGGCCGGTCCTGGGGCT
>NZ_JBFAJO010000046.1:0-74121 GCF_040655255.1 Kitasatospora sp. NPDC050463 | reverse complement strand
ACCCGGAAGCTAAGCCTCACAGCGCCGATGGTACTGCAGGGGGGACCCTGTGGGAGAGTAGGACGCCGCCGAACAATCATTCACAGAGAACCCCCCACCCGATTCCGGGTGGGGGGTTCTTTGCGTTTCCGGACATTTGATTAGAAGGCCTCCGGAGGTGGTGCTAGGTCCACCCCGGAATCGGGTGGGATGGCCAGTGCCACGTCGCTGCGGTCCGGGGACACTGGAACAACGACGATCGGTACCGGCCTCAGGAGCATCCGTGACAGCAGCGAGTCGAACGAGTGGCGCGAGCGTGCGCGCCCAGACCGAGGCCGCCTTCACGGCGGGCGGCCGGGGCCTGGTCCGGCTGGCGCTGCTGGTGCTGGTTGCGATGCCGACCGTGGTGCTGCCGCTCCTGGCGGCGTTCTTCGCCGGCGGCTCGGTCTCCTCGATGCTGGAGCCCTACTACCTGGCCACCCCGCTCGCGCTGGTGGCGGCTGCCGTCGCGGGCTCGTCCGTCGCCGGCCTGTTGGTGCGCCGGGTCGCGAACCGGACGCGTGGCTGGCTCGTGCGCTGGTACGGGATCCGGCTGCCGGTCGAGTACACCCCCCGGCCGGCGCTGGAGCGGGACGAGCGCGGTCACTGGTGGACGGGGTACTCGTACCACCGGTCCCACGCCGTCGCGAAGCTCGCCCGGTTGCTGCACTGGGCGGCCCGGGACCGGGCCACCCGGTCGGAGATCGCCTGGTTGGTGACCAGCCCGGTCGCGGCAGGCGTGGTGGTCCTGCCGGTGGCCGGTCTGCTGCTGGGTGGGGCGGGCTACGCGCTGACCGCGCAGGTGGACTACCGGACGTACGGGCCGATCGATCCGGGCGGTGCCTCCCCGCTGGTCTCTGTGGCCCTCGGGCTGCTGCTGATGGGGCTCGGCGTGCTGCTGGCGCCGTACGCCGTGCGCGGGTACCTGGAGCTCGCCCGTCGGATGCTGGACCAGGACGGTCGGGCCTCCCACGCCCAGCTGACCAAGCGGGTGGCGGAGCTGACCGAGACCCGGGCGGACGCGGTCGGCGACCAGGCGGCCGAACTGCGCCGGATCGAGCGGGACCTGCACGACGGCGCCCAGGCACGGCTGGTAGCGATCGGAATGACCCTCGGCACGATCGAGCACCTGATGGAGACCGACCCGGCGGCCGCCCGCGAGCTCCTCTCCGAGGCCCGGCAGTCCTCGGCCCGGGCGCTCCAGGAGCTTCGCGACCTCGTCCGCGGCATTCACCCGCCGGTCCTCGCCGAGCGTGGGCTGGGCGACGCGGTCCGGGCGTTGGCGCTGGACAGCGCGCTGCCGACCGAGGTGTGCGTGAGCCTTCCGGACCGCCCGCCGGCGCCGGTGGAGGCGGCCGTCTACTTCAGCATCTGCGAGCTGATGGCCAACGCCGCCAAGCACTCGCGCGCCGAGCAGGTCTGGGTGGACATCCTCTACCGGGCCGGCACCCTGCGGGTCACGGTGACGGACGACGGTGTCGGCGTGGCGGATCCCACCCGAGGCACCGGCCTGCGCGGGATCGAGCGGCGGTTGGGTACCTTCGACGGTGTCCTCGCCATCGACAGCACGTCGGGCGGTCCGACCACCATCACCTTGGAGCTGCCGTGCGAGTTGTCCTCGCCGAGGACCTCTACCTCCTTCGCGAAGGCCTGATCCGGCTGCTGGAAGCCCACGGCTTCACCATCGCGGCGGCGGTCGAGACCGGCCCGGAACTGCTGGACGCGCTGCTGACGCACCGTCCGGACGTCGCCGTGGTCGACGTCCGGCTGCCGCCGACCCTCACCGACGAGGGCTTGCAGGCCGCGCTCCAGGCACGCCGCGAGATCCCGGGCCTGCCGGTGCTGGTCCTCTCGCAGCATGTGCAGCAGCTGTACGCGCGGGAGCTGCTGGCGGACGGCACCGGTGGCGTCGGCTACCTGCTGAAGGACCGGGTGTTCAACGCCGACCAGTTCATCGACGCGGTCCGCCGGGTGGCGGCCGGCGGTACGGCGATGGACCCGGACGTGATCGCCAAGCTGATGCAGAGCACCTCCCGCCGTCCCGGAGCGCTCCAGCGGCTCTCGCCCCGCGAGCGGGAGGTACTGGAGCTGATGGCCGAGGGCTGCTCCAACTCGGCGATCGCGGCCCGGCTGGTGGTGAGCGACGGTGCGGTGGCGAAGCACATCGCCAACATCTTCACCAAGCTCGACCTCGCCCCCGCGGACGACGCCAACCGCCGGGTGCAGGCCGTGCTCGCCTACCTCAACGGGACGTCGGAGCGGACCTCCTGACACACCGCCCGGTCGGCCCGCAGCCGCCCGGCGCCCGGCGAATGCCGCGGGCAGTGACACCCTGGGCTGCGAGGACGCTGAAACAGCTGTACGAGTAAACTCCGGTGGGCCGAGCCCGGAGGCCGCTCAGTCGTCCGGCGCCCCGACCACGGGGAACCGGCCGCCGAGGCAGCGTACGGCCGCAGCCGACACCCAGGGGTTGATAGACGTTATGGCACGCCCTCCTCTTACCAAGGCCCACCGGAGCCTGCTCGGCCTGGTCGCCGCCGGGGCCTGCCTGATCTCGGGCATCGGTTTCGCGGGTTCGTACAACGCGGTGCGGGAGCTGGCGTCCGAGAAGGGCTTCGGCGCCTTCTCCTACGCCTTCCCGATCGGCGTCGACGCGGGCATCGTCGTGCTCCTCGCACTGGACCTCGTCCTGACCTGGCTCCGCATACCCTTCCCGCTGCTGCGGCAGACTGCCTGGCTGCTGACCGTCGCCACCATCGCGTTCAATGCGGCGGCTTCCTGGGGCGACCCGCTCGGGATGGGCATGCACGCGGTCATCCCGGTGCTCTTCGTGGTCGTGGTCGAGGCCTCCCGGCACGCCGTCGGCCGGATCGCCGCCATCACGGCGGACCGGCACATGGAGTCCGTCCGCCTGATGCGCTGGCTGCTGTCCCCGGTGCCGACGTTCAGGCTCTGGCGGCGGATGAAGCTCTGGGAGCTGCGCTCCTACGACGAGGTCGTCCGGCTGGAGCAGAACCGGCTCGTCTACCGGGCGCAGCTGCGTTTCCGGTACGGCCGGGGCTGGCGCCGCTCCGCGCCGATCCAGGCGCTGCTGCCGTTGAAGCTGGCCAAGTACGGCGTGCCGCTGGATCCGGCGGTGCTGGACCGGCTGGACGAGGAGTCCCGCGAGAGCGCCGAGCTGCGGGAGAGCCGGACGCCGGCTGCCGCCATCCCGTCGACCGCGGCCGGCGGAACCCGGCCGCAGCAGCTGCCGCAGCCGCACCCGCAGCAGTCGGCGCAGCCGCCTCGGACCGAGCCGTCGCAGCCCCGCTCCGAGGCGACCGCGCCCGCCGTGGCGCCGGTGCCCGCCGAGGTGGCCGCACCGATGCTCGCCAAGCTCGCCGCGGTGCGGCTACGGGCCTCCCAGGAGCCCGTCGGGGAGGAGGAGCAGGCTCCGCCGCAGCCCCGGGAGGAGCTGAACGTCTGGACCGAGCGTCCGGTGCGGACCACGGGGCCCCAGGGTGACAGCTCCCCGGGCGGCCGGGTGCCGGGCCAGGCCTCGCCGTGGTTCAAGCCGCCGCGCCCCGCCGTCCCCGAGCCCGACCCCCGGCCGGCAGCCCGTTCGGTCGCGCAGGTCGCCCCGCAGGGCGTCCCCCGGAGCGGTCCGCAGGCCGGTCCGGACGACGCCGGCCACGCGGACGTCCCGCCGGAGCCCGGTCGCGTCCAGGACGCCGAGTACGCCGAGTACGCCGACGAGGCCGAGTACCCGCAGGAGGAGGGCTTCGCCCCGGCGGCGGACGTCGCGCAGGAGCCCGGCCGCCAGGACGACTCCGCCCCGCGCCCGGCGCCGTCGCGGCTCGACCCCGAGCTCTGTTACGCGGCGCTGGTCAGCTACATCGACACGTTCGACGCCCAGCCCGATCCGCAGCGCCTGGCGGACTGGCTGACCAAGGAGTACGGCGTGGCCGGCACCCGGCCGGACGGCTCGGTGCACCACAAGGACGTCGCCGAGCTCTTCCCCGAGCTGCGCGACCGCTACGCCGCCGCCGGGCGGGACTGACCCGCCGACCCGGCGGGGATCCGCCCCGCCTGCCCGTCCACCGCTCGGTCGGTCATTGACGCCCGACCCCGGCGGGGCTACCTTCGCATCAACAAACTGTTGAAGCGCTGGTTCGGCACGGAGGAGTACGGATGTCGCAGGTCGAGCTGGACGGTACCGGGCCGGCGGGCGGAGCCTCGTTCTCCGAAGCGGCCCGTGCCGCCGTGGACGCGCTGCTCGCCCCGGTCGACGCCGACCTGGCCCGCCGCTACCCGGGCGACGCCGGCAGTCGCCAGCCGGTGCACACCGTCTACGTCCCGGCCGACGCCTTCGGCGCCGACACCGTCCGCGACTGGGGCCGCCAGGCGCTGGAGGCCTTCGACACGCACGCTGCCACCCCGGCCGCCCTGGCCGGTGCGCTCGCCGTGGCGGACGACGCGCTGCTCGCCGACGTGCACGCCCGGGTCCGCGCCAAGCTGGAGCGGGAGCCGATCGAGGACCTCCGGATCGACTTCGAGGACGGCTACGGCCCCCGGCCCGACGCCGAGGAGGACGCGACCGCCGTCCGGGCCGCCGAGCTGATCGCGGCCGCGGTGGCCGACGGCAGCGCCCCGCCGTACGTCGGCATCCGGATCAAGTGCATGGAGGCGGCCGTCCGTGACCGCGGCATCCGCACCCTGGAGTTGTTCCTGGCCACCCTGCTGGCCGCCGGGGGCCTGCCCGAGGGGCTGGTGCTGACGCTGCCCAAGGTGACCTACGCCGAGCAGGTCACCGCGCTGGTCCGGTTGCTGGCGGACTTCGAGCGCTCGGCCGGGCTGCCGGCCGGCCGGATCGGCTTCGAGATCCAGATCGAGACCACCCAGGCCATCCTCGGCCCCGACGGCCGGGCCACCGTCGCGCGGATGATCGAGGCCGCCGAGGGACGGGCCACCGGTCTGCACTACGGGACCTTCGACTACAGCGCCTCCTGCGGGGTCAGTGCCGCCTACCAGAGCATGGACCACCCGGCCGCCGACCACGCCAAGGCGGTGATGCAGGTGGCCGCCGCCGGTACCGGCGTCCGGCTCTCCGACGGCTCCACCAACGTCATCCCGACCGGTTCCACCGAGCAGGTGCACGCGGCCTGGAAGCTCCACCACGACCTGGTCCGCCGCTCGCTGGCCCGTGCGTACTACCAGGGCTGGGACATGCACCCGGCGCACCTGCCGACCCGGTACGTCGCCGTCTACTCCTTCTACCGGGAGGGCCTGGCGGCCGCCGCCGCCCGGCTGGCGGCGTACGTCGCCAAGGCCGGCGGCGACGTGATGGACGAGCCCGCGACCGCCCGGGCGCTCAGCGGCTACGTGCTGCGCGGACTGGACTGCGGTGCGGTCGACCTCGCAGAGGTCGTCGAGCTCACCGGCCTGGACCGCGTCCGGCTGGACGCGCTGGCCGGCCGCTGACCCGCTCCGGTGCCGGCCACCGACCGGCCGCCGGTCGCTCCGGTGGGCAACTAGGCTGGCTGCACCGCCCGAACCACGTCGGGCGGTGCCGCCAGCCTTCGCCGACTCCCGGGAGAACCGCCGCACCATGTCCGCCACGCCGGAGCCGACTCCGAGGCAGTACCTGACCATCCGGCACCCGGGCAGCCACGAGATCGAGATCAAGAAGTCCCGCTTCATCTGCCACCTCGCCCGGGTCACCGACGAGGACGAGGCGCAGGCGTTCATCGCGGGCATCCGCAAGCAGTACTGGGACGCGCGGCACAACTGCACCGCCTTCGTGGTCGGCGACGAGCAGCGGCGCGAGCGCTCCAGCGACGACGGGGAGCCCGGCGGCACGGCCGGCGTACCGATGCTGGAGGTGCTGCGCCGACGCGGACTGACCGACACGGTGGCCGTGGTGACCAGGTACTTCGGCGGGATCAAGCTCGGCGCCGGAGGACTGGTCCGGGCCTACGGGAGCGCGGTGTCGGCGGCGGTGGACGAGGTCGGGCTGCTGGAGCGGCGGCCGGTGGCGCTGCTCGCGGTCGCGGCGGACCACACCCGGGCCGGGCGGGTCGAGAACGACCTGCGGGCGGCCGGATACGCGGTGAGCGACCTGGCGTACGAGGCGGCCGGGGTGCGGATCGAGGTCGGGGTTCCGGAGCCCGAGGTGGCGCGGTTCCACACCTGGCTGGCGGAGGCGACCGGCGGTACCGCGGTGGCGGTGGCGGCGGGCCGGACGTACGTCGAGGTGCCGGTCTGAGCGGGCACCCGCTCCGCCGGTCCGAGCGGGCGCCCCGGTGACGGGTCGCGGGCCGCATGATCGTGGGGCCGCACGATCGAGGATCGCGGGGCGAAGGGCGGCCGGGCCAGCCGGGCCGACCGGCCCGAGGGTTCCGGACAGACTTTCGGACAGATCGGGTCGGGCCGGTTTCCGCCCCTGTCGCACCTGCCTAGCCTGGGCGGATCGCCGACCAGGAGGCCGAGCCGAGATGCCCGTCGTCCAGACCATCACCCTGCCCCCGGGCGCCAGTACCGGCTGGCACTACCACCCGGGCCGGGTCGACGTTGTGGTGCTGTCCGGGACGCTCACCCGGATCCTGCACGACGGCCGGGTCGAGGTCAGCCGTGCGGGTGAGTCGCTGGTCGAGGAGGCGGGGCCGGTCCACGTCCACGTCGGCCGCAACCACGGGACCGTCCCCGTGGTGCTGATCGCCGGTTACGACGTCCCGGAGGGCTGTCCGCTGGCGGTGCCGGTCGCGGAGCCGGAGTGGAGCCGCAGCGGCGCCGAGCCCGCCGAGGGCTGAACCCGGCCGAAGCAGATGCCGGCCCCGCCCGGCGGGTGGCTTGAGCAGATTCACTCGAACGTATTGACGTGGCCCGGAGTTGGAACTTCCGCTCCGGGCCGTGGCGTTTCCTGGGCAAGGATCCGGCAGAACCGGACGAACACACCCCCATCGATGGAGGACGACAGACCCCACCACCGCACCACGGAGGTATGCGCATGACCTCGAACCGCTCTTCGTTGCCCGCCCGCGCCGGTCTGCCCGGCCCCAGGGGCCCTGCGACGCCCTATCGGATGACCGTCACCACCGCGCTCCCGCACGCCGACGCGGTGGCCCTGGCCGATCAGCGCCTCGCCGCCTGGCTGAAGCACGAGGGCTGCGAGGAGCCCCCACCGGCCGCCCACCGGCCCGTCGCCGCCGAGGCCGCCGAGATCCCCGTCGAGCGCCTGCGCCTGGGCGGTCGGGTCCTGCTCGACCGCGACGGCGGTCCACTGCGCGGCGGCCCCGGCGCCGGGCGCTACGACCGCCGCCGACTGCGCACCCCGGCCCCGCACGGCACCCACCAGCTGACACTGACCATGGCGACCGGGGCCGAGGGCCCTACCTGGGTACGGCTGGAGGCCGAGACGCACACCACCGGCAGCGGGGTGCGGACACCGTGCCGGGTGCCGGTGCCCGAACTCGCCTGCGGCCTGCTGCCGCTGCTCGACGCCGCCGACGGGCCGGCCGCCGTCCAACTGGCGCCCCGGGTGCTGACCGCCGCCGAGGTCGACGGCCTCATCGACGAACTCTGCGATCCGGAGCGCCGGCTGCCCACCGTGGTGGCCAGCGTCCCCGTCAACCACGCCCTCGACGCCTGGGTGGAGGACGTCGTCCGCCCGCTCTGCCGGCAACTGCCCGGCCTCGCCACCGTCTACGTGCTGGATCCGGGCGCCCGTACCGAGTTCAACGTCGCGCTGGAGTACCACACCGTCTACGGCGGGGCGGTGCGCACCTATCTGCCCGAGGTCGATCCGGCCTCCCGGCAGGACGGCGCCCGCCACCCGGTGCTGGCCCGCCACCGGATCGAGGAGGACCTCCGCCGGGCGGCCGGGCTGCTGGCCCGCGAACCGCGCCGGCTCGCCGCCGAGCAGCCGCTGCCCCCGCCGTTGGCCGCCGTCCCGGTGTTGCGGGTGCCCGCGCCCGGGGTCCGCGCGGACAGCGGACCGGACGACGCATGCGCCCGGGCGGCGCTCGCCCACGAGGAGCAGCAGGACCACGCCGAGCAGCAGGCCAGGGCCGACGAGCTGGAACGGGTGCGGCACAGCCTGCGCCGGGAGCGTCGCCAGGGCCGTCGGCCGGCGCTGCCGGGAGACGAGCCGTCCGGTGGGCCGGCCGCCGGGCTGCGCCGCGGCGTTCAGCCCCGGGGGCTGGCCGGTCGGCTCTGCATCGGCCCCGGTGGCGCGTCCGGTCGGCGTTCCGCCGGGTCGGGGCCGTCCGGCCGCCCGGGCGCACCGGGCCTTCCGGTGGCTCCGGGCACCTTCACCGAACTGATGGCCAGGTTGGGCGAGTTCCCCCTGCTCACCTTCACCGGGGACCAGAAGAGCGCGCTCGCCCTGGACGACCTGCGGTGCACCGGGGCGGGCTGGGCCCGGCTCACCTGGGACGGCCTGACCGCCCTTCAGGAGTACGCCGAGGCGGCGGTGCGCGGTCAGGCGGGCGGTGACTTCAAGCAGTGGTGCGAGCACACCCCGGCCGGCTGCCACCGCTTCCCGCCCCGTAAGGCGGTGCGCGGGGAGTCGCGGACGGTCTTCAGCCACACCAAGTGGAAACGCGAGCGGATGCTGCCGGTGCCGGAGTGCGTGGACGTCTCCCGGCGGGCGTTCATGGGTGCGCACCTGCGGATCGGCGGTGGGCGCACGGCTCCCCGGCTGCACTACCTCGACGACTGTTCCGGCAGTGGCCGGATCTACGTCGGCTACATCGGCCTGCACCTGACCAACACCCGGACCAACTGAGAGGCTTGGCTGACCGGTGCACCCGTTCGGTGGACAATGTCCGGCAGGGGCGGTCCGCGGGCTCGCCGGCCGCCCCGGGCAGGCGCCGGACGAGCATGGGGGAACGACGACCGATGCAGTACTCAGCAGACGGCCAGCCCGAGGGCACTGTCATGGCCCCCCAACCCGGCTTCCTGGCCTCGGTCTTCCGCGACCTCGGCGTCACGGGACCGGACGGATCGTCCGAACCTGATGGACCGTCCGGGTCCGACAGGCCACCCGGTTCGTCGGACCAGGCGAGTCCGGCGGCCGGCGGCCCGGCAGGACAGGAAGGTGAAGGCGGTCAGGGAGGTGATGGGGCTCAAGGCAGCCCGAGCGGTGAGGACGGTGCGGACGAGGCGGTCGCCGCGCACGCCCGAGCCGCCGCGCTGACCCACCACCGCACGGTCACGGTCCGGGCCGAGCACGACCGGCTGGCCGACCTACTGCGGCGGGCCGCGCTGCCCGTCTCGGCCATGGACTTCGAGAGCCAGCTCCGGCACTACGAGCCCAGGCCCTACCCGGCCGGCGGCCCGGGCGGTGGCGACGCCGCCGGCGCCGAACCGCGCTGGGCGGACTACGCGCCCGCCGAGCCGGCCGGCGCCGCGCCGGACGAGCCGCCGACCCGGCGACTGCTGAACTCCGGCTTCCAACGCGAGCTGGCCCAGGCGCGCCTCACCCATCAGCGGGCCCTTCGGGAGTGGCGCACCAGGCAGGCCGAGGCCGGCCGCCCGGCCGAGGACGAGTCGCGGCGGGTCCACGAGGAGGCCGAGCAGGCCAGGGCCCGCGCGGTCCGCGAGTACAACGAGACCCTGGAGGAGTGTCGGCGGGCGTACCGGCTGGCCGAGCCGGCCGCCGTCGAGTCCCTGCTGGAGCGGGCGCTGGCCGCCGCGGAGACGGCCACCCAGGACCTGCCCGCGCCCTGCCGAGCAGTCTTCCGCCCGCTCACCCGCACCGCCGTGCTCGACCTTGACCTGCCGGCCACCGAGCTGGTGCCCTCGCTGGCCGGCTACCGGCTCGCCCCGGACGGCGAGATCCTCCCGGTGCCGCGCCCGCCCGCCGACCGGGCCACCGACTACCTGCGGCTGGTCGCCCGGCTGGCGCTGCGCGCGCTGCAGGCCGCCGATGCCGTCGACACCGACGAGATACTGGCCGGCGTCGTGCTGAACGGCTGGCTCCGCGAGCCCGACGGGGCGGAGCCGCTCTGCCTGGTGAGCGTGGACGCCGACCGCGACGCCCTCGCCCGGACCAGGTTGCTGCCGGCGGCCGCTCCCTACGAGGAGCACGACGGTGAGGGCGTCTACGCGGACGCCGAACAGGACGAGGCGCTGGTCCGGCTGCGCCAGCTCGGTGCAGCGGTGACCCCCGACCCCTACGCCAGGGCGGGCGTCGAACCGGCCGCCCTGGCGGGCGCGACCGTGCCGTCCGCGCCGGACCTCTCGGCCAACGAGTTCGCCCAGCTGGTCCGCGAGCTGCTCACCCGCGGTGGGCTGGAACAGTGGAGCGTGCGACTGCGAGGCCCGGCCGGCCTGGTCGCCACCGCGGAAGGGGCGGCGGGGAGTGCGCTGCCCGGGCGCTGGGTGGTCTGGGCTTCCCGCGGCGCCGGGCCGGTGGGCGAGGAGGAGATCAGGACGCTGGCGGAGGCCGTCCGCGAGGAGTCCGCCGAGCGCGGTCTGCGGCTGACCACCGGCCGGTTCACCGACGAGGCGCTCGACCTTTCCGGCGGGGACGGCCATCAGCACATCCATCTGGTCGACGGCGACGGCGTGCGCGAGCTCGCCCGCACCCACCTCGGGCTGCCGCTGGCCTCCGGGCACTGAGCGGCGACCGGCCGGGGCGCGAGCGGAGCCACCCGCAGTGCCGTGACCGGAGTCGCCCGCAGCGCCGTGAGGCGGGCCGAGCACGCAGACCGTGCCCGGCCCGGTCCGGCTCACCCTCACGGCTCACCCTCACGGCCCGCCCGGCGGGCGGGCCCCCGGACACCGAGCGAGGCTGGGGACGCGGGGGGACCGGGCCAGGCCGGACGGCGGAGCCTGCCGGCGGCCGTCCGGGGCCGGTCGGCCGGCCAGCCCCAGGGACGCAGGACCCGCCCGGGCGCGGGGGGAGACAGGAGTGATGGGCACGGTGTCCGGTACGGGGGAGGTGCGGTGACCGCGATCCTGGTCGCCGCCGGAGCGTTCCTGATGACGCTGATCGGCGGTTACGTCGCCCAGCGCACCGGCGACCGCCGCCATCTGGTGCTCGGCTTCGCCGCCGGGCTGATGCTCGGGGTGGTGGCCTTCGACCTGCTGCCGGAGGCGCTGCACCAGGCCCCCGGGGAGATCCACGGCGTGCCGCAGGCGCTGCTGATGTTCGCGG
Organism: Kitasatospora sp. NPDC050463; assembly: GCF_040655255.1. Classification (NCBI taxonomy): domain Bacteria; kingdom Bacillati; phylum Actinomycetota; class Actinomycetes; order Kitasatosporales; family Streptomycetaceae; genus Kitasatospora; species Kitasatospora sp. NPDC050463. The sequence continues at coordinate 62,963 of NZ_JBFAJO010000046.1, read as the reverse complement.
CCGGGTTCCTGGCGATCCACGTCGTCGAGCGGGCGGTCGCCATCCACCGCGGCCACGAGGGCGAGTACGCGGCGCACACCCACGGCCACCAGCACGCCCACACCCATGCGCACACCCAACCGTCGGCGGCCGACGGGCGACCGGCGGCGGGGATCGGCCTGACCGCGGCACTGGCCCTGGTCGGCCACAGCGTGATGGACGGCTTCGCGATCGGCGCGGCCTTCCAGGCCGGCACCACGGTCGGGACGGTGGTCGCCGTCGCCGTCGTGGCACACGACTTCGCCGACGGCTTCAACACGTACACGATCACCCGGCTGTACGGGAACGACCGCCGGCGGGCGTTGACCCTGCTGGCGGCCGATGCCCTGGCACCGGTGACCGGCGCCGCGATCACCCTGCTGTTCACCATCCCCGAGCAGTTGCTCGGCCTCTACCTCGGGTTCTTCGCCGGGTTCCTGCTCTACCTGGCGACCTCCGACATCCTCCCCGAGGCGCACAGCCCGCACCCCTCGCGGGCCACCCTGCTCTGCACCATCCTCGGGGTGGGCTTCATGTGGCTGGTGATCGGGTTCGCCGGGTGAACGGGCCGCCGCTCATCCGGCGAGTCCGGTGCGCTCGCTGAGCCCGCTCTGCCTGCCGTGCCCGCTCTGCCCACTCGGCCTGCCGTGTCCGCCGAGCGCCGCCCATCCGGCCTGCATCGCGGCCAGCGCCTCAGTGATCGCCGGCCGCCGGGAGGCCTGGGCGCGCCAGAGCGCGAAAACCCGCCGGGCGGGCTCCGGCACGACCGGTCGGGCGACCACCTCCGGTGGCAGTGCCCCCCGGCCGAGCCGCGGCACCAGGCCGATCCCCAGCCCCGCCGCGATCAGCGCGATCTGCGTCTCGAACTCGCCGACCTGATAGTGCACGTCGGGCTCCTCACCGGCCTCGCGCAGCGTGCGGACCAGCCAGTCGTGGCAGATGTTGCCCGGCGGCACGCTGATCCAGCGCTGCCCGCGGAGCCGCCCCACCGGGACCACGGCCGACCCGGCCAACGGGTGTGCGGCGGGCAGCAGCAGATCCACCGGATCCGGACCGAAGTCCAGCCGGGCCAGGCCGTCCTGCACCGGCAGCGGCACCGTCGGCCAGTCCTGGACCAGCGCCAGGTCCACCTCGCCCCGCGCCACCAGTTCGGCCGCCGGGTACGGGTCGCTCTCCAGCAGCCGGACGTCCAGGTCGGGGCAGCGCTCGCGCAGGTCGGCGAGGGCGCCCGGCATCAGCCCGCGCGCACCGGTGGCGAAGGCGGCCACCAGAAGCCGTCCGACCGCCCGGCCGCGCTGCTCCTCCAACCGCACCTCGGCCCGCTCCACCAGCCCCAGCACCGCCTGCGCGGTGACGGCCAGCTCTCGTGCGGCGTCGGTCAGCACCACGCCCCGGCCCTGACGCTCCAGCAGCACCGTCCGGGTCTCGCGCTCCAGCTTGGCGATCTGCTGCGAGACCGCCGACGGGGTGAACCCGAGCGAGGCGGCGGCCCCGCCGACCGAACCGTGCACGGCCACGGCGTGCAGCGCCCGCAAGCGCCCCAGATCCATCATGCAGCAATGCTAAAGCCCGCACTTCAGAAATCATCGCTGGTGCTAAACGGTGCACGGCGGCCATCCTCGATCCATGACCGCAACACCGGCCGCATCCGGCGGCAGTATGAGGCCGCGTCACATCGCCCTGGCCGTCCTGGTCGCCGCCGTCTGGGGTCTCAACTTCGTCCTGATCCACGTCGGCCTGGAGAACTTCCCGCCGCTGCTCTTCTGCGCCCTGCGCTTCGCGGTGGTCGCCGTCCCGGCGGTCTTCTTCGTCGGCCCGCCGCGCGTCGCGTGGCGGTGGGTCCTCGCGGTCGGTCTGGTGCTCGGGGTGGTCAAGTTCGGACTGCTCTTCCTCGGCATGCACGCCGGGATGCCGGCCGGGCTCTCCTCGCTGGTCCTGCAGGGTCAGGCGGTCTTCACCGCGCTGTTCGCCGCGGTCCTGCTGCGCGAGCGGCCCGGCCCGCAGCGCCTGATCGGCCTCGGGATCGCCCTCGCCGGCATCGGACTGAGTGCCGTCGACCGCGGCCTCGACGGCCCGGTCGGAGCCTTCGCCCTGGTCGTCCTCGCCGCCGTCGCCTGGGGGCTGTCCAACGTGCTGACCCGCAGGGCCGCCCCGCCGGACGCACTGCGCTGGATGGTCTGGGTCAGCGCCGTCCCACCGCTGCCGCTGCTCGGGCTGTCGCTGCTGGTCGAGGGCCCGGCCGCCGACCTGCGGGCGCTGCGCGAACTCACCCCGGCCGGCCTGGGCGCGATCGGGTACGTCGGACTGGTCTCCACCCTGTTCGGCTTCGTCGCCTGGAGCTTCCTGCTGCGCACCTACGACGCCACCGCGGTCGCGCCCTACTCCCTGCTGGTGCCGGTGTTCGGGATGTCCTCCGCCTGGCTGCTGCTCGGTGAGCGGGTCGCCCCGGCGGCCGGTTGTGCGGCGCTGCTGGTGATCGCCGGGATCGGGGTCACCGCGCTGCGCCCGGGGGCGCCGTCCGGCGCGGTGGCGTGGTGGCCGCGTACGCGGTCTCGGCGGAGCGCAGCGCTCGCAGCAGGACGTCCTGGTCGGCCGGGTTGATCGGACCGAAGTACTCCTGCGCCACCTCGTGGCGGACCTGCCCGATCCGCTCCACCGCCGACCGGCCGGCCGAGGTCAGCACGATCCGTACGGCGCGCCGGTCGGCCGGGTCCGGGGTGCGCTCGACCAGGCCCGCCTCCTCCAGCGCGTCCACCACGGTGGTGGCCGAGCGGGGGGCGATGTGCAGTCGCTCCGCCAGGTCGCCCAGGCGCATCGCCCCGTTCGGCAGCTCACAGCCGGGCGCGTGCGCGAGGGTGCGCAGGGCGCGGCCCTGGCCGGGAGTGATGCCGTAGGGCTCCAGCCGCTCGCCGGTGCGGCGCCGGATCCGCTTGATCGCCCTGGTCATCGCGTCGGCGAGCTCGGCGGCGGTGTCCTGGGCGGCGCTGTCGTCCTGGGTGGTGCCGACATCGGGGGTCGAGCTGTCCGAAGCGGTGCCGTCCTGGCTGCTTTCCGAGGGGTGGGTGCCGTCGTGGACGGTGCCGTCCCGGGTGCTGTCGGGGCCGGTGGAGGAGCTCGCCGCGTCGTCGGTCGGCGTGGTGGTCATGGGGGCTCTCCTCGGCAGGTGTCCGACCAAGGGTATCGGCCGGCCCGGAGGCGGGAGCAGGGCAATGATCGGCCGCCGGGTGTGGCCCCGAAAAGTTGTTGAGCCTGGCTCACTATCTGGGTTAACTTGGTCTTGAGTGAGGGCACCCTAAGTTCCCTCCCGTTCCCTGGAGGTCCCGTGTCCCGTTCCGAAGCCCGCGTCACGACCGACCGGTCCGCCCGCTACGCCAAGCAGCTCGCCGCCCACATGGGGCGCAAGATCGAGACCCACTGGTCGGAGGAGACCGGCCGCGGCACCCTGACCTTCGGCCGGGGCATCGCCACGCTGGAGGCCACGCCCGACGCCCTGCTGCTCGCCGTCGAGGGCGACGCCGAGAACCTGCCGGGCCTGGAGGACGTGGTCGGCCGCCACCTGGTCCGCTTCGGCGCCCGCGACGAACTGGTCGTCGCCTGGCAGCGGGACAGCGGCGAACCCGGCCTCGTCCACCGCAACGACGAGCCCGCCGAGGGCTGACCCAGCCCGGCGTCGCCCGCCCGCCGGATCGCCCGCACGACGCCATGGCCGCACGACGCCACCGACCGCACGATGCCTAGGAGCCGCGGTCCATCGGGTGCACCGGGAGGCGGGCGAGCGTCAGGAGCACCAATCCGCCGAGGCACCAACTGGCCACCACGTCCAGCAGCCAGTGGTAGTCGCTCCACACCAGACCGAGGCCGACACCGGCCGCGAGCAGGACGGCGGCCGTGTGCAGCCGGCGCCGGGCGCGGGTGCCGACGGTGCGGGCCAGCAGCAGCGCGGCCACCCCGTAGGAGAGGGTCGCGGTCGCCGTGTGGCCGGACGGGTACCAGCCCCACTGGTCCGGCGTCAGGGGTACCCCGAACGGCCCCGGCCGGGCGAACCAGGCCTTCGCCGGGACAACCAGCAGCGGGATCAGCCCGGCCGTCAGCACCGCCACCACCGCCGGCAGCCACGGGCGCGGCATCCCGGCCCGGCGGGACCGCCAGGCCGCCAGCCCCCCGGCGGCCAGCAGCACCGGGATCGCCGGGACGGAACTGCCGAGGTCCGACAGGGCCTTGCCGAGATGGTTGAGCAAGGCGCTGTGCAGCTCGTGCCGGGTTTCCCGGACGGCGTGCCGGGCCCAGCGGTCCAGGCCGAGCAGCGGTCCGTCGACGGCCACCTGCCAGGAGATCAGCACCAGCACGGTGGCCACCACCACCGCCACCGTCACCGGTACGGCCGCCGGACCGGCCAGGCCCGCCAGCCGGTCCGGAACGCGAAGTGGCCGCCCCGGAGCAGGGGGGAGAGCTCCGGGGCGGCTCTGATGATCGCCGTTCCGCGCGCCCCGGGGGGTATGGGTCGGGCGGTCGGTCGATCGGCCTTCGGTGTGCGCTGCCCCTTCCGGGGCGGCCTGGTTGTCCTCGCGGGCGCCCTGCGGTCCCGCCGGTGGGGGCGGTGCCGCGGACGGATCCGCCAATGGCTGGGGCTCGCTGTCCATCTGTCATGACACTACGTCAACGGCCCAGCCGCACCGAGGAGCTTCGGCGATTCGGCACAGCATCTTCACCGCCCGGCGGGCGGTGCCGGGTCCGGCCGCGCACATCAGGACGAACCACCCGAACAGACCGAACGGCCCGCGGGGACCAGGAGTCCCCCGGGCCATTCAGCGCTGTCCGGAATCCCTCCGCCGGGTCGGAACCACCCGGTCACGGGCGTGCGGCCCGGCCAGGTGCCGCAGGCTCAGACGGTGGCGAAGGCGTTCTCCAGGATGTCCAGGCCCTCGTTCAGCAGGTGCTCCGGCATGACCAGCGGCGGCAGGAAGCGCAGCACGTTGCCGTAGGTGCCGGCGGTCAGGACCACCAGGCCCTCGGCGTGGCACGCCTTGGCGATGGCCGCGGTGGCCTCCGCGTTCGGCTCCTTGCCGCCCGGCTTCACCAGCTCCACGGCGATCATGGCGCCGCGGCCGCGGACCTCGCCGATCCGCACCGAGTCGCTGTCCGCGAACTTCTCCTGCAGGGCGCTCAGGCGACCCAGCATGATCTCGCCGATCCGCTGCGCCTTGCCGTTGAGGTCCTGCTCCTTCATGGTCTCGATGGCGCCCAGCGCGGCGGCGCAAGCCACCGGGTTGCCGCCGTAGGTGCCGCCCAGGCCGCCGGCGTGCGCGGCGTCCATGATCTCGGCGCGACCGGTCACCGCGGCCAGCGGCAGACCGCCGGCGATGCCCTTCGCGGTGGTGATCAGGTCCGGGACGATGCCCTCGTCGTCACAGGCGAACCACTGGCCGGTACGGCAGAAACCGGTCTGGATCTCGTCGGCCACGAAGACGATGCCGTTGGCCTTGGCGTACTCCACGATCGCCGGCAGGAAGCCCTTGGCCGGCTCGATGAAGCCGCCCTCGCCCTGGATCGGCTCGATGATGATCGCGGCGACGTTCTCGGCGCCGATCTGCTTGTTGATGATGTCGATCGCCTGGGCGGCGGCCTCGGCGGCGCAGTTCTCCGCACCGGTCAGCCAGCGGTACGGGTAGGCCACCGGCACCCGGTGGATCTCCGGGGCGAACGGGCCGAAGCCCTGCTTGTACGGCATGTTCTTCGCCGTCAGCCCCATGGTGAGGTTGGTGCGGCCGTGGTAGCCGTGGTCGAACACCACGACGGCGGTGCGCTTGGTGTAGGCGCGGGCGATCTTCACCGCGTTCTCGACCGCCTCGGCGCCCGAGTTGAACAGCGCGGTCCGCTTGTCGTGGTCGCCCGGGGTCAGCTCGTTCAGCTGCTCGGCCACGGCCACGTAACCCTCGTACGGGGTGACCATGAAGCAGGTGTGGGTGAAGGCGGCCAGCTGCTCGGTCGCCTTGGCCACCACGGCCTCGGCGCTGTTGCCGACGTTGGTCACGGCGATGCCGGAGCCGAAGTCGATCAGCGAGTTGCCGTCCACGTCCTCCAGCACGCCGCCGTTGGCACGGGACACGTACACCGGCAGGGTGGTGCCGACGCCGGCCGCCACCGCACCCAGCTTGCGGGCCTGCAGCTCCTGCGACTTCGGACCGGGGATCGCGGTGACCAGGCGGCGCTCCTGCGGGAGCGGCGTTGCGGCGCTCATGGGTTTCTCCAGACTTCTCGGCTCGGTGCTTCGCAGGCTACGGCGGCCTTCCCCGGCCGGGCATGCGCCACTCGGTAGCACTGGGCCGTCCGACTTGTCCGAGGCGGCCAGCGCAGGTAGTGCGACTACCGGCAGCCCCCGCTCCACTACATTGAGCGCGGGCGTGTCGCCGGTGCGGCGGCATGGGTATGGCGGGACCGACGACGGTCGGGCCGGGCGGGCGAGGGAGCGGGGCCGTACATGGGACTGGACGGGGCACAGGGCCACGGCGAGCGGACCACCGCCGCACCTGCGACACCCATGCCGCACCAACGTCCCCGGCGCCCCGCGGCACCCCCGCCCTTCGACCTGCCCGCCTGGGTCGCCGCCCCCCGCCCCGAGGCCGCCCCGGGCATCTACCGGCAGGGCTACGCTCAGGTCGACCCCGACCGGGCGGAGGACGCCAAGGTCCCGACCTGGCCCCTCCTCCTGCGGGCGGGCCTGAACGCGGTGGTGGGGTGGTTCGCCTACCTCTACGGCACACAGTTGATGACGTACGTGCTCGTCTGGTTCGGAGGTCAGACCGGCATCGGCCCGTTGGCCGAACCCTCGCAGTCCGAGGCGATGTTCACCCTGCTGATCGTCAACGTCCTCGTCCTCGCCGTCGTGATCAAGATCTTCGGCCGGATGGGCCGCTGGCCCGAGGTGTGGCGGCGGTACGTGGCGCCGCTGATGGCGCGCACCGTGACCAGGGAGGAGCCCGCCGAGGAGGGTGCGGCGGCGCAGGCCGAGCGGACGCGTGACCCGTGGGCGGCGCTGCGGCTCGGCGGGGCGGCCGTGGCGGCGGGCCGGCTGGACGGTGAGCCCACCGGGGACGTCGACTACGTGCGGATCCAGCGGGCGTGGGAGTCGGCCCAGGCCGACCCGGTGTTCGTGCCGGCCTTCGTCGAGCAGGTGGTCGCCCGGGGCGCGGCGGCGTTCGCGCACCCGTCCGAGGCGCGCGAGCTGGCGGGGCGGGACGAGCGGCACGATCTGCTGCTGAGCCAGGTGCGGCTGGGCACCGCGCAGGACGTGCCGAAGAATCCGCTGACGCACCGGGCGGCCGGTTTCGCGTTGGACCCGTCGCTGCTGGGCACCTCGCTGCTGGCGGTCGGTCCGGCGGGCACCGGGAAGACGGCGCGGCTGGCCCGGCCGGTGGCCGAGGGGCTCTGCCTCCAGGCGTTGGCCGGCACCGCGTGCGCGGTGGTGATCGGTGCGGCGGACGCGGAGCTCGGGCCGGACGCCTGGTACGACGTGGTGATCGCGCCCGGGGACCAGGGTTCGGTGTACGGGCTGGACCTCTACGGCGCGGTGCAGGATCCGGACGAGGCGGCCGCCCGGCTGGCCGAGGCACTGTTGCCGGACGAGCTTACGGCCCGCGCGGAGACCGCCCGGACGGCGTTGCAGCAGGTGGTCGGCCCGTTCCGTGCCGGGTTCGGCCGCTATCCGGCGGTGCGTGAGCTGCGGGCGCTGCTCGGTGGTGAGCCGGAGGCGCTGGAGGCTCTGGTGAAGGCGCTCCGGGCCGCGGGCCGGCTGGGGGCGTACGAGCGGGACCTGGAGCAGCGGGAGCGCCAGCGCGGCCGGGCGGACGACCCGGGGGCGCTGCTGGCGGACCGGCTGGCCCTGTTGGACCGGCCGGCCTTCGAGGGGGCGTTCGCGACCGACGGCACCGGACGCCCGCCGTTCGCGATGCGGGTGCTGGACCACCCGCTGCGGGTCCGGGTGAAGTTGCCCGAGCGCAGCCACCCGGAGGCGGCGCGAATGCTGTCGCGGCTGGTGGTGGGCCAGTTCGTGCAGGCTGCGGCGGCCCGGGAGGACCGCTCGCTCTTCGCCGGGCTGGTGGTCGACGACGCCTCGGCGGCGCTGGACGCGCACATCGTCCGCGGGTTGCAGCGGCTGCGGGCGGCCAACGCCGGCGCCGTCCTGCTGCTGCGGACCCTGGTCGACCTGCCGGAGGCACTGCGGGCGCCGCTGTTCGGGGCGGTCGGCTGCCGGATGGTGTTCCCGGGGATCGCGCCGTGGGACGGGCGGTTGTTCTCCGAGGCGTGGGGCACGCACCTGGTCCGGGAGACGGCGGTGACGCATGCGCCGGACACGTCGGGCGGTCTGGTCCGCCGGGCCGGGCGGTTGGGCCGCAAGGCGTTGTCGGGGACGACGGCGCAGACCGAGTCGGTCACGACCCGGGACGTGGAGCGGTTGCGCTGGTCGCCGTCGGATCTGGCGCACGCGTTGCCGGCGGGGCACGCGGTGGTCTCGCTGACGGCGGTTTCGGGCGAGCAGGTGCCGCCGTTGCTGGTGGACCTGCGGGGCTGAAGCTCGCCTCCGAGGTGGATTCGGCGGTGCCGGTTGTCCGGAGCGTCCATAATGAGAGGAGAGACCCCCACCAGATTCCCCAGCCCTCTCCTCGCCCGGCCGCAACGGCGCGGTCAGGTCGTCCCCCGAAGGTGCCATGCCTCCCACACTCGCCTCCGTCGTCCGCAACACCTCGCTCCATCTGACGGTCCTCGCCGGTGCGGACCACCTGGAGCGGCCGGTCCGCTGGGTGCACACCAGTGAGCTGGACGACCCGACGCCGTTCCTCGAAGGTGGTGAGCTGCTGCTCACCACCGGAATCAAGCTGGGCCGCACCGCCGCCCGGTTGCAGGCGTATGTGCACCGACTGGCCGACGCGGGCGTGGTGGGGCTGGGCCTCGGCGTCGGCCTCTCGCACACCGAGGTGCCGCAGCCGCTGGTGGAGGCGGCCGCCCAGCGCGGTCTTCCGCTGCTGCGGGTGCCGGAGCCGACGCCGTTCATCGCGATCAGCAAGGTCGTTTCGGCGGCCCTGGCGGCCGAGCAGTACGAGGCGGTCACCACCAGCTTCGAGGCGCAGGAGGAGCTGACCCGGGCGGCGCTCGGCAAGGACGGAACCACGGCCGTGGTGCGCCGGCTGGCGGCCCGGCTGGGCGGCTGGGCGGCGCTGTACGACGGTTCGGGTGCGCTCTCGGTGGTGGCCCCGGACTGGGCGGCGCGCCGGGCCGGCCGGCTCGCGGCCGAGGTGGACCGGCTGCGTCGGCGCCCGGCGCCGTCGAGCGCCGCGCTGCAGGGGCGGTCGCCGGGGATAGACACCGCGGACGAGGACTACGTGGTGGTCCAGTCGCTGGGGGCGGACCGTAGGGCCCGTGGCTTCCTCGCGGTCGGGACCGAGGACCGGATCACCCCGACCGAGCGGTACGTGCTGAACGCGGCGGTGGCGCTGCTGACCCTCACCCTGGAGCGCTCGCGCGAGCTGCGCCAGGCCGAGGAGCGGATGGGCGCGGCGTTGCTGCGGATGGTGCTGGCGGGCGAGGTGGCGACCGCGCGGCAGGTGGCGGCCGGGCTCTTCGGCGGTCTGCCGGAGGGGACGGTCCGGGTCATGGTGGCCGGTGCCGGCCAGGGGGTCGATGCCGCGGAGGCGCTGGGCGAGCTGGGCGACCGGGCCGAGCAGGCGGGTGCCCGGGTGGGGGAGAAGCTGCTGGTGGCGCGGGAGGAGGGCGGTGCGCACGGGCCTCGCCTGATGGTGCTGGCGCTGGACAACGGTTCGGTGCACCGGGCCTGCCTGGGGGCGGTGGAGGAGCACGAGGGCCTGTCGCTGGGGGTCTCGGCGCCGGCCGCGCTGGAGGAGGCGGGCACCGCGAACGCGCAGGCCGAGCGGGCGCTCGCGGTGGCGCTGCGCGGCGGCCGGCGATCGGTGGACCACGAGGAGGTGGGCGCCGGTTCGCTGCTGCCGCTGTTGGGCGAGGACGCCGTGACGGCGTTCGCGGAGGGGCTGCTCCGCCCGCTGCGGGACCACGACCGCACCGCCCGCGGCGACCTGGTGGCGTCGTTGCGCGCCTGGCTCTCCAGACACGGCCAGTGGGACGCGGCCGCCGCCGATCTGGGCGTGCACCGGCACACGCTGCGCTACCGGATGCGGCGGGTCGAGGAGCTGCTCGGCCGCTCGCTGGACGACACCGACGTCCGCATGGAGCTCTGGCTGGCCCTGCGCTCCGGCGAGGAGTAGCCGGGAGCGCCGGAGCGGTCGACACCCTGCCGCTGGACGGGATGGAGTGGGCGCGGTGGCGAACGCTACTTCGTGGCCAACCCGGTCGGCGCGCCGCCGCCCCTACCCTCGGTTCTGGTTCCACGTCCGTGGGGCCGTGAGGACGACGAGGAGAGGGCCGGTACCACGGTGACCACCACGTACGATTTCTGGCTGGCCGGCCGCCGGGCGAGCGGCGACGCCGACTTCGAGGTGCACAACAGCTGGGACGGCCGCCTGGTCGGCAAGGTCAGCGTTCCCACCGAGGCCCAGGTCGAGGAGGCGCTGGACGCCGCCGTGGCCGCGCTGCCGGTGTTCGCCGCGACCGCCGCGCACGTGCGTGCCGCCGCGCTGGACCACGTGGCCAAGCGTCTGGCCGAGCGCACCGAGGAGATCGCCCGGCTGATCACCGCCGAGAACGGCAAGCCGATCAAGTGGGCGCGCGGCGAGGTCGGCCGTGCCGTCTCCGTCTTCCGCTGGGCCGCCGAGGAGGCCCGCCGCACCAACGGCGAAACCATGCGGCTGGACACCGACCCGGGCGGCGTGGGCCGCTTCGCGGTGGTGCGCAAGTTCCCGCGCGGCGTGGTGCTGGGCATCGCCCCGTTCAACTTCCCGCTGAACCTGGTCGCCCACAAGGTCGCCCCGGCGATCGCGGTCGGTGCCCCGATCATCCTCAAGCCGGCTCCGGCCACCCCGCTCTCCGCGATGGTGCTGGGCGAGATCCTGGCCGAGACGGACCTGCCGGTCGGCTCCTGGAGCGTCCTGCCGGTGCCGAACGACCGGATGCCCGCCCTGGTCCAGGACCCGCGCCTGCCGGTGATCTCCTTCACCGGTTCGGACAAGGTCGGCTACCAGATCATGGACTCGGTGCCGCGCAAGCACACCACCCTGGAGCTCGGCGGCAACGCCGCGGCCGTGGTGCTCGCCGACTGGTCCTCCGAGGCCGACCTCGACTGGGCCGCCACCCGGATCGCGATGTTCGCCAACTACCAGGGCGGCCAGTCCTGCATCTCGGTGCAGCGGGTGATCGCCGACGCGTCGGTCTACGACGCGCTGGTGGAGAAGGTCGTGGCCAAGGTCGAGGCGCAGGTCACCGGTGACCCGAACGACGACGCCACCGATGTCGGCCCGCTGGTCGACGAGAACGCCGCGAAGCGGGTGGAGTCCTGGGTGGACGACGCCGTCGCCAAGGGCGCCAAGGTGCTCACCGGCGGTACCCGCGAGGGTGCGACCTTCGCCCCGACCGTGCTCGCCGAGCTGCCCGCCGACGCGATCCTGGCCAAGGCCGAGGTGTTCGGCCCGGTGCTGTCGCTGCACCGGGTGGACGGCACCGACGAGGCCTTCGCCGCCGTCAACGACTCCGCCTTCGGCCTGCAGGCCGGCGTCTTCACCCGTGACCTGCAGACCGCCTTCCGCGCCCACCGGGAGCTGGAGGTCGGCGGTGTGATCATCGGCGACGCGCCGTCCTACCGCGCCGACCAGATGCCGTACGGCGGCGTCAAGGACTCCGGCGTCGGCCGCGAGGGCGTCAAGTACGCGATGGACGACTACACCGTGGAGAAGGTCCTGGTCCTCACTGGCCTCGACCTCTGATCCCGGCGGTCCGAGGGCCCGGTACCACCGCACTGCGGCGGTGCCGGGCCCTCGGCGTCTCCTCGGGAGGGTACGGGCTCAGACGTGGCCGGCCGCGGCCGCGACGGCCTCCGGGACGGTGGCGTTGCCGGCGACCAGCTCCAGCGTCTGCCCGGCGGTGCCCGGTTCGTGCAGCAGCTCGGCCAGGACGGCCGCCACGTCGGTCCGGTCCACCGCGCCGCGTTCGACCGAGGGCGCGAGCCGGACCAGCCCGGTGCCGGGGCCGTCGGTGAGCCGGCCGGGGCGCAGCACCGTCCAGTCGAGCGTGGTGCGGGCGCGGACGGCGTCGTCGGCGGCGCCCTTGGCCCGCAGGTAGGTCTCGAACACCGGGTCGGCGGGGTGGACCGCGTGGGCGTCGGCGCCCATCGAGGAGATGAGCAGGTAACGGCGTACGCCGGCGATTTCGGCGGCGTCGGCGAGCAGCACGGCGGCGTCGCGATCGACGGTGTTCTTGCGGGCGGCGCCGCTGCCCGCGCCGGCGCCGGCGGCGAAGACCACCGCGTCGGCGCCGGTGAGCAGCCGGGCGAGTTCGGGGGCGGTGGCACTCTCCAGGTCGAGCAGCAGCGGCTCGGCTCCGGCGGCCACCAGGTCCTCGGCCTGTTCGGGGCGGCGGATGAGGCCGGCGGGGCGGTCGCCGCGTTCGGCGAGCAGCCGTTCCAGCTTGAGCGCGATCTGTCCGTGGCCTCCGGCGATGACGGTACGCATGGCTCCGACGGTAGCCGGGTCGCCCGGTGGCGTCCTGCGGAGGAGGGGCGTCCTGCGGAGCCCGGCGGGCAGGCCACAATGGGCACATGACTTCGCTAGCCCACCCGCAGCTGCGCTTCACCCCCGTGGTGAAGGACCCTTCCGCCCCCCGGGAGTTGGTGATCCTCGGCTCGACCGGTTCGATCGGCACCCAGGCCATCGACGTGGTGCGCCGCAATCCGGACCGGTTCCGTGTGGTCGCCCTGTCGGCGGCCGGCGGCCGGGTGGACCTGCTGGCCGAGCAGGCCCTGGAGCTGGGCGTGCACACCGTGGCGGTGGCCGACCCGGCGGCCGAGCCCGCGCTGCGCGAGGCGCTGGCCGCGAAGGCCGCGGGCCGTCCGCTGCCCGCCGTGCTGGTGGGCCCCGACGCGGCCACCGAGCTGGCCGCCGTGGATTGCCATTCGGTGCTGAACGGCATCACCGGGTCGATCGGTCTGCGCCCGACGCTGGCGGCGTTGCGGGCGGGGCGGGTGCTGGTGCTGGCGAACAAGGAGTCGCTGATCGTCGGCGGTCCGCTGGTGAAGGCGGTGGCGAAGCCCGGGCAGATCGTGCCGGTGGACTCGGAGCACGCCGCGTTGTTCCAGGCGCTGGCCGGCGGCACCCGTGCCGAGGTCCGCAAGCTGGTGGTCACCGCGAGCGGCGGCCCGTTCCGCAGCCGTACGCGCGAGCAGCTCGCCGGGGTGACGACGCAGGACGCGCTGGCCCACCCGACCTGGGCGATGGGACCGGTGGTGACGATCAACTCGGCCACCCTGGTCAACAAGGGCCTGGAGGTGATCGAGGCGCACCTGCTGTACGACGTACCCTTCGACCGGATCGAGGTGGTGGTCCATCCGCAGTCGGTGGTGCACTCGATGGTGGAGTTCACGGACGGTTCCACGCTGGCGCAGGCCAGCCCGCCGGACATGCGGATGCCGATCGCGCTGGGCCTGGGCTGGCCGGACCGGGTCCCGGACGCGGCTCCCGCCTGCGACTGGACGAAGGCCGCGACCTGGGAGTTCTTCCCGCTGGACAACGAGGCCTTCCCGGCGGTGGAGCTGGCCCGTGAGGTGGGATCGCTGGGCGGGACGGTCCCGGCGGTGTTCAACGCGGCGAACGAGGAGTGCGTGGAGGCCTTCCTGAAGGGCCGCCTCGCCTTCACGGGAATCGTGGACACTGTTGCCAAGGTCGTGGCCGAGCACGGACAGTACGACAGCGGGCGGGCCGCGGCGGGAACTTCTCTGACCGTCGAGGACGTCCTGCACGCGGAGGACTGGGCCCGGGCCCGGGCCCGCGAGCTGGCGGCGGGCTGACGGCTCCGGCCGCGGTACGACAAGACGACGAGCGGAGCGCAATGACGGAGGGCCAGCGGTGGCAACGGTTTTGACGGTGGTCGGCATCCTGGTCTTCGCGGTCGGGCTGCTGATCTCGATCGCCTGGCACGAGCTCGGCCACCTCTCCACGGCCAAGCTGTTCGGCATCAGGGTGCCGCAGTACATGGTCGGCTTCGGCCCGACCGTCTGGTCCCGCAAGAAGGGCGAGACCGAGTACGGCATCAAGGCGATCCCGCTGGGCGGGTACATCCGCATGATCGGGATGTTCCCGCCCGGTGCGGACGGGCGGATCACCAAGCGCAGCAGCTCGCCCTGGCGGACCATGATCGAGGACGCCCGGGAGGCCTCCTACGAGGAGCTCCAGGAGGGTGACGAGAGCCGGCTCTTCTACACCCGCAAGCCGTGGAAGCGCGTCATCGTCATGTTCGCCGGCCCGTTCATGAACCTGGTCCTGGCGTTCGGGCTCTTCCTGACCGTGATGATGGGCTTCGGCGTCTCGATGACGGTGCCGACCATCGGCACCGTCGCCCAGTGCATCGTCAAGGCCGGCCAGCCGACCGACAGCTGCCCGGCCGACGCGCCGCAGACGCCGGCGGCCCAGGCCCAGCTGAAGCCGGGCGACAAGGTGGTCTCCTTCGACGGCGACCGGATCGGCGGCTACGACCAGCTCCAGGCGGACATCCGCCGGTCGGCCGGGAAGACCGTGCCGATCGTGGTCGAGCGCGACGGGCAGCAGCTCACCCTCCACCCGACCATCGCCGTCAACGACGTCCAGAAGTACGACGGCAACGGCATGCCGGTCAAGGGCGAGACGGTGCAGGCCGGGTTCCTCGGCTTCACCCCGACCAGCGGCGTCGTCCGGCTCGGTGTCGGGCAATCCCTCGACCGGATGTACGACATGGCCGAGAGCGGTGTGAAGTCGCTGGTGGCCCTGCCGGGCAAGGTCCCGGGCCTGTGGAACTCGGTGGTGGACGGCGCCCCCCGCGACGTCGACTCGCCGATCGGCATGGTCGGCGCCGCCCGGGTCAGCGGCGAGGTCTTCTCGCTCGACATCCCGGGGACCCAGCGGATCGCGTACTTCGTGAACCTGCTGGCCGGCATCAACCTGTCGCTCTTCCTGTTCAACATGCTGCCGTTGCTCCCGCTGGACGGCGGTCACATCGCCGGCGCCCTCTGGGAGTCGGTCCGCCGCCGCTTCGCACAGCTGTTCAAGCGGCCCGATCCGGGACCGTTCGACGTCGCCCGGCTCATGCCGTTGGCCTACGTCGTGGCCAGCGTCTTCATCGGATTCACCCTGCTGGTTCTGGTCGCCGACCTGGTCAACCCGGTCAAGATCAGCTAGTCGCCCGGTACGGCTGGTGTGCCCGGGCCCACCACCGTGCCGTACCGTTGGTGGCCGGGCGCGCGTTTCATCGGCGCGCCCGGCCCAGGCCTTCGAACGGCCGGACCGACCACACCTCAACCCCGGGGAACCCTGCGCACATGACCGCGATCTCGCTCGGTATTCCGTCCCTGCCGCTCAAGCCGCTGGCCAAGCGCCGTGTCTCCCGGCAGATCATGGTCGGCAACGTGCCGGTCGGCGGCGACGCCCCCGTCTCCGTGCAGTCGATGACCACCACGCTGACGTCGGACATCAACGCCACGCTGCAGCAGATCGCCGAGCTCACGGCCTCGGGCTGCCAGATCGTGCGGGTCGCCGTTCCGTCCCAGGACGACGCCGACGCCCTGCCGATCATCGCCAGGAAGTCGAAGATCCCGGTCATCGCGGACATCCACTTCCAGCCGAAGTACGTGTTCGCCGCGATCGACGCCGGCTGCGCCGCGGTCCGCGTCAACCCGGGCAACATCAAGGCCTTCGACGACAAGGTCGGCGAGATCGCCAAGGCGGCCAAGGGCGCCGGCGTCCCGATCCGGATCGGTGTCAACGCCGGCTCGCTCGACAAGCGCCTGCTGGAGAAGTACGGCCGGGCCACCCCCGAGGCGCTGGTCGAGTCCGCGCTCTGGGAGTGCTCGCTCTTCGAGGAGCACGACTTCCGCGACATCAAGATCTCGGTCAAGCACAACGACCCGGTCGTGATGATCAACGCCTACCGCCAGCTCGCCGCCGCCTGCGACTATCCGCTGCACCTCGGCGTCACCGAGGCCGGACCGGCCTTCCAGGGCACCATCAAGTCCGCGGTCGCCTTCGGTGCGCTGCTCGCCGAGGGCATCGGCGACACCATCCGGGTCTCGCTGTCGGCCCCGCCGGCCGAGGAGATCAAGGTCGGCAACCAGATCCTGGAGTCGCTCGGCCTGCGCCAGCGTGGTCTGGAGATCGTCTCCTGCCCGTCCTGCGGCCGCGCCCAGGTCGACGTCTACAAGCTCGCCGAGGAGGTCACCGCCGGCCTGGAGGGCATGGAGGTGCCGCTGCGGGTCGCCGTCATGGGCTGCGTCGTCAACGGTCCCGGCGAGGCCCGCGAGGCCGACCTCGGGGTCGCCTCCGGCAACGGCAAGGGCCAGATCTTCGTCAAGGGCGAGGTCATCAAGACCGTCCCCGAGTCGAAGATCGTCGAGACCCTGATCGAGGAGGCCCTCAAGCTGGCCGAGCAGATGCAGGCCGAGGGCGTCGAGTCCGGTGCCCCGACCGTGACCGCCGCGGAGTGACCGGCGGGCAGTAGTTTTCCGGAAGCGGGGCCGTCCGTGCGCGGACGGCCCCGCGGCCGTAGCCGGGTGGGGCCACGGAGTAGGGTGCGGCCAGAGTCGTCTCAGTGAGGTGCTGTCTCGATGCTCGATCGAGGTGTGATGCTCCCCAGCTCGTTCCAGGCCGCCCGCGCCCTGGCGACCACGCGCGTCCTGGAGGCCACCGACCTCGCGGACACCCTGGCGGTGCTCCGCCGCGATCCGGTCGCCAACGCCTTCGTCGCGACCCGGGTGGAGGCCGTCGGGCTGGACCCCTGGCGCCTCGGCGGCGAGATGTGGGGCTGGTACGACGAGCGCGGCGAGCTGGACGCGCTCTGCTACGCGGGCGCGAACCTGGTCCTGGTCGACGCCGGTCCGCAGGCCGTGCAGGCGTTCGCCGAACGGGCCCGCCGCCAGGGCCGCCGGTGCTCCTCGATCGTCGGCCCGGCCGGGGCCACCGCCGCCCTCTGGGCGCTGCTGGAGCGCAGCTGGGGCCCGGCCCGGGAGGTCCGCGCCCACCAGCCGCTGCTCGCCACCGCCGCGCCGTCCGCCGAGGTCGCGCCCGATCCGCTGGTGCGGCGGGTGCGGCGCGGCGAGATCGAGGCGCTGATGCCGGCCTGCGTGGCGATGTTCACCGAGGAGGTCGGGGTCTCCCCGCTGGCCGGTGACGGCGGGCTGCTCTACCAGGCCCGGGTCGCCGAACTGATCTCCACCGGGCGCTCGTTCGCGCGCTTCGCGGAGGACGGCCAGGTGGTGTTCAAGGCCGAGATCGGTGCCGTCACCGAGGGTGCCTGCCAGATCCAGGGCGTCTGGGTCGACCCGGCCCATCGCGGTCGTGGCCTCTCCGAGACGGGCATGGCCGCCGTCCTGGACATCGCCCTGCGGGAGGTCGCCCCGGTGGTCTCGCTCTACGTGAACGACTACAACCTGCGGGCCCGCGCCGCCTACCGCCGGGTCGGCTTCCGCGAGGTGGGGGCGTTCATGAGCGTGCTGTTCTGATCTCCTTGCCGCCCACTCCCGCGCGGGGGCCGGACGGGTAGTAACGTCCGGGGCATGGATCAGCTGACCGGGGTGACGATCGAGGCCATCGACCTTGCGGCATGGGCTCCGCAGGCGCTCGATGTCCAGGCGGTGGCGTTCGGGCTGACCCCCGAGGAGGTCATGGTCCGGCTGCACATCGTCGGGCGGCACGCGCAGCAGCCGGGGGTGATCGCGCTGGGCGCGCTCAGCGGAGGGCGGCTGGTCGGCTTCGGTTACGGCATGCCCAACCGCCGGGAGCACTGGTGGAGCAGCGTGATCCAGCCCTACCTGGAGACCCGCGGCCACGGCGAGTGGCTGGACGACGTGTTCGCGATCACCGAGCTGCACGTGCTGCCCGACTTCCAGGGGCAGGGCATCGGCTCCACGCTGATCAGGAGCCTCTGCGCGCGGTCCGGGCTGCCGCGCACCATCCTCTCCGCGATCGACGCCGAGACGCCCGCCCGCCGGCTCTACCGCTCGCTCGGCTACCGGGACCTCGCGCGCGCGGTGCACTTCCCCAACACCGAGCGCCTGTACGCGGTGATGGGCGCGGAGCTGCCGCTGCGGGGGCCGGACCCGGCTCAGAGCGCGCCGGCGAACTCCAGGTAGAGCTCGGCGTCCGCCCGGCGGCCCGCTGCCAGGGCGCGCAGGCCGAGGTCGGCCGCGCGGAACAGCGTCCAGCCGCGCAGCCGCTCCCGGTCCACCTCCAGGGCGTCCGCGAGCTGGTGCAGCCGACGGCGGACGGCGGCGGGGACACCCGGGGAGCCGACCAGGGTGTCCGCCCGGTCCAGGGCCAGCCGGGCCACGTCGTAGGCCCGCTCGCCGACCAGCGGCCGGGGGTCGATCGCCAGCCAGGGCGCGCGGTCGGCGGCGAGCACATTGCCGTGGTGGAAGTCGCCGTGCAGCAGGATCGCCTCGTCGGTGGAGGCGAGCAGCCCCTCGGCGCTCTCCTGCGCCTCGGTCACCAGCGCGGCGGCCTCGCCGGCGCCGGGCAGCGCGGCGCGGCGGCGCAGGTCGGCGGCGATCGCGGCGGCGCGGTCGGCGAGGGTGGCGAAGCGGTGGTCCCCGGGTGGCTCCACCCAGAGCCGGTGGAGCAGGCTGGTGGCCTCCAGCATCGCCTTCGGCTCGGCCAGCGAGCGCAGCGGGATCTCGCCGTGCAACCGCTCCAGCAGCAGCGATCCCTCGGCGGGGTCGGAGTCCAGCAGCAGGACGGCGCCGCGGCCGGCCCACCGGGCGAGGGCGGCGTGCTCGCGATCGGTCTCCGGGGTGACCAGCCCGGTCTTGAGGACGGCGGGGCTGAGGTCGTCGCGGTGCACGTAGGCGACCAGGCTCAGACTGCCGCCGGGGTCGGCCACCCGTTCCAGGGTGAGGTCCCAGCGCGTCAGCAGCGCCTCGACCCGGTCGGGCAACTCCGCCAGCCAGCGCCGCCCCTCCTCGTCCGTGCCGACGCTTCGCGCCAGCCACTCGGGGACGGTGATCTGCCCTGGTGCTGCCGACATGCTGGCCTTCCGGTTGCTGCTTCCCCCGTGGTGCTACCCGTCCATTGTCGGTCATGGCGGTGAAACCGCAGGTCAGCGATTGGGGGGAGCGGTGGCGGCGGCATGACCGCAGGTCGCGGCGGTGCCGGGAGGTCAGCCGGTGGGCGTGGCGGTGGCGGCGCCGGTGGCGGCGGGGGGTGTGGTGGCGGGGTCGGGCAGGCCGGGGAAGGCGGTGGGCGGGGCGCCCCAGCGGCGGGCGCGCAGCGCGCACTCGCGCAGCGCGTCGGCGGCGGTGGCGCGCGGGGGCCCGGCGGTCGCGGCGACCAGGTCGGCGTAGACCGCGGTGAGTCTGCTTTCGAGGTGGGCGGCCAACCGGGTGGCAGCGGCCGCGTCACCGACGGCGAACGGCAACTGGTAGCCGGCGGCCGCCGCGCTCGGGGTGGCGCCGGCGCCACCGAGGAGGCGCTGCCAGGAGTCCCGCCGGGCCTGGTGGGCGGCGAGCGCGGTCCGTGCGTCGGCGCGCTGCTGGTCCTCGGGGAGCCGGGCGCCGACCACGCCGTAGCCGTAGATCGCGGCGTGCTCGGCGCTCAGCGCGCCCTGGAGCGCTGTCAGCGCCTCCGGGTCCGGCCCCGCCGTGCTCGCGGACGGGGCCGGCGAGGCGGGCGGCGCCACCGACGCGGAGCCGGGCGCGGTGGCGGCCGGGGTGGTGTCGTCGAGGGCGACGGCGTGCAGCACCCCGGCCGCGGAGACCGAGGCGAGCAGCCGGGCCAGCTGCGGCGAGGCGGCGCCGAGGTCGGCGAGCCGGGTCTGCGCGGTCTGTCGCTCCAGGGCGGCGAGCGCGGTGGCGGTGGTCACCGTCGAGGTCGGCGCGGTGGCGGCCGGCGGTTCCGCAGGGGAGCCGGGGGCGGCCCCTGAGCCCGGCGCGGACGGCGTGGCCGGGGCGCCCGGGAGCCCGGCGGCCAGCGCCGCCCGGTGCTGGACGACCTCGGCCCGCAGCGGCTGGAGCTGCCCGGCCTGGCCCGCCCCGGGCCCGGCCAGCAGGGCGTCGTAGCCGGCCAGCAGCGCGTCGGTGGCGCTGACGGCGCGCTGACGCACGGGCTCGTCCGGGTCGGGGCGGCGGCGTTCACCCTGGCCGCCGCCGTCGTCGCCGGTCGGGGAGTCGGTGCAGGCGGTGAGGGCACCGCTTGTGGTGAGGAGCAACCCGAGGGCCAGGAAGGTCCGTCGGCTGGGCGGCTGCATCGGCGTCACTCCGGGGCGTGTTCGGGAGGACGGCCTGCCCGTCTGCCCTCGTTGGCGTGAATGATTACAGAATCCTCACGTGTCCGGGTCCGGATTCCCAGGCCCGGGGCGGTGCCCCGTCGATGTGAGCTTGCTCGCAGTGGGTGGCGCCCGGGCCTGCGGGCGTGGTCCGGAATCGGTGGTTGGCCGCTTCACCGGATAGGCTTTGGGCCGAGCTGCCGCGACCCGGCCTGCGCCCGATCGGCGCCGGGCGGCGCGGTGCGCCCTCTGACAACAGCAGACGCGGCCGAGGAGTCCACCCGGATGAGCACCACCCACATCGACCGGCTGCGTGCGTTGCTGGAGCCGTTGGCCGCCCAGGCGGGCCTGGACCTGGAGGACGTCAAGGTCACCCAGGCGGGCAACCGCCGTCAGGTGCAGATCGACGTGGACGCCGACGGCGGCGTGGATCTGGACGCCATCGCGGACTTCAGCCGGATCGTCGGCGAGGCCCTGGACGAGTCCGAGGTGATGGGCGCCGGCGCGTACGTGCTGGAGGTCGGCTCGCCGGGCGCGGAGCGTCCGCTGGTCGAGCCCCGTCACTGGCGCCGGGCCGAGGGCCGGCTGGCCGCCGTCCACCTGGTCGACGGCGGGGAGATCGTCGCCCGGGTGCTGGAGGCGGACGAGGACGGCGCGCTGGTCGAGGTGCAGCCGGTGAAGGGCCGCGGCCGGCCCAAGGAGCGCCGTCTGGAGTACACCGAGGTGGCCCGGGCGCGCGTCCAGGTGGAGTTCAACCGCCAGGACGACAAGCTCCTCGACGAGGTCCCGGACTTCGTGGACGACGACTCGGCGGACGACGGCGCCGAGGAGGGGGACGACGGTGGGCAGTGACGACCTGCACACCGACCGCACCATGACGAACGTGACGAAAGACGAGGAGGCGTAGCCGTGGACATCGACATGAGTGCCCTGCGCACGCTGGTCAACGAGAAGAACATCCCCTTCGACCTGCTGGTCGAGTCCATCGAGTCGGCCCTCCTCACCGCGTACCACCGCACCGAGGGCTCGCGCCGCCGCGCCCGGGTCGAGCTGGACCGCAAGTCCGGCCACGTCACGGTCTGGGCGACCGAGGACCCGGCGGAGCTGGACGAGGGCGTCGAGCCGAAGGAGTTCGACGACACCCCGAGCGGCTTCGGCCGGATCGCGTCCAGCATCGGCATCCAGGTGATGATGCAGCGCCTGCGCGACGCCGCCGACGACCAGACCTTCGGCGAGTACGCGGGCAAGGAGGGCGACATCGTCACCGGTGTCGTCCAGCAGGGCAACGACCCGAAGAACGTGCTGGTCGACATCGGCAAGCTGGAGGCCATCCTGCCGCCGCAGGAGCAGGTCCCGGGCGAGGACTACCGGCACGGCACCCGTCTCAAGTGCTACGTGGTGGCCGTGCGCCGGGGTGTCCGCGGCGCGTCGGTGACGCTCTCGCGCACCCACCCCAGCCTGGTGAAGAAGCTCTTCGCGCTGGAGGTGCCGGAGATCGCCGACGGCAGCGTGGAGATCGCCTCGATCGCCCGCGAGGCCGGTCACCGCACCAAGATCGCCGTCTGGTCGCGCCGCTCCGGGCTGAACGCCAAGGGTGCCTGCATCGGCCCGATGGGCAGCCGGGTGCGCGCGGTGATGGGCGAGCTGCACGGCGAGAAGATCGACATCGTCGACTGGTCGGAGGACCCGCGCGAGATGGTCGCCGCGGCGCTGTCCCCCGCACGGGTGACCAGCGTGGAGATCGTGGACCTGCAGCAGCGCTCCGCACGGGTGATCGTGCCGGACTACCAGCTGTCGCTGGCGATCGGCAAGGAGGGCCAGAACGCCCGCCTGGCCGCCCGCCTGACCGGCTGGCGGATCGACATCCGCCCGGACACCGAGGGGCAGCCCGACGACGGCGGCCGGGAGTCCTCGGGCGAGTAGTCGCGCGCAAGGGCACCATCGTTCTACAGCCCCCCGCCGTTCCACCCCGGATCGGCGGGGCGGCGCCATGTCCCTTCGGAGGGGTAGACTTGCCTTCGTCTGGCCGGACGCACGTCCGAGCACGCCCGGAACGCACCTGCGTGGGCTGCCGCAAGCGCGCGGCCAAGCACCAGCTGTTGCGTGTCACGGCGATCGAGGGCGTCTGCGTCCCCGACCCCCGTGGCGCACTGCCGGGCCGGGGCGCACACCTGCACCCCGATCCGGCCTGCCTCGACCTCGCGGTCCGCCGTCGGGCGTTCCCCCGGGCCTTCCGGCTCCAGGGCACACTCGACACGGAGCGGCTCCGCGAGTACATCGAGGAGCGGGCAGGCGACACCCCGGCGCCCTGAGCTTCCTCAGGCAGCTCCGGCGGACACCTCCCTGTTACGGCCGCCGCTCCACGCGGCGGAGAACCACCGCACCAAGCACAGTGCGCGGGCAGCCGCGCGCCGTGCCACCAGTCAGGTACCTCGCGAAGTGGAAGTAGGTCGAGATTGCGATGAGCACTCGATGAGTACGCGATGAGTACGCGATGGGTACGCCCATGAAGTAGCGACAGTCCGGCGGACGAGACCCCCGGACTCATAGATCAGGAGTGAAGTGGCTAAGGTCCGGGTATATGAACTCGCCAAGGAGCTTGGCTTGGAGAGCAAGGCCGTCATGGCCAAGCTGACCGAGCTCGGTGAGTTCGTCCGTTCGGCGTCCTCGACGATCGAGGCGCCGGTCGTGCGCAAGTTGACTGACGCGCTGGGAGTCGCCCCCACTGGTGGCGCTGCCAAGCCTGGCCCGCGGAAGCCCGCGGCGCCCCAGCCCGCCGGTGGTTCCGCCGCCGGTGCGGCCGCACCCAAGCCGGGTGCCCCCACCCCGGGTCCGCGCCCCGCCGCGACCCCGGGACCCCGTCCCACCCCCGCCGCCGCCGCGGCGCCCGCCGCCCCGGCCGCGCCCGTCGAGGCGGCTCCGGCCGCTCCGGCCGCGCCGCGTCCGGCTGGCGCGCCGACCCCGGGTCCGCGCCCGGCGGCTCGCCCCGCCACGCCCGCGGCTCCCGCTGCTCCGGCGGCGGAGTTCTCCTCCCCGGCCCCGGCCGAGGAGACCCAGGCCCAGCGCCCGGCCGCCCAGGCCCAGCGTCCGGCCGGCCCGGCTGCCGCCGGCAGCGGTGCCCGTCCGGGCCCGCGTCCGGCCGGCCCGCGTCCGGGCAACAACCCGTTCACCTCGGGCAGCGCGACCGGGATGGCCCGCCCCGGCGACCGTCGTCCGGCCGCGCCCGGTGCGCGTCCGGCCGCCGGTGCCCCCGGTGCCGGCGACCGCCCCCGTCCGGGTGGCGACCGTCCGCGTCCCGCCGGTGCCCCCGGTGCCGGCGACCGCCCCCGTCCGGGTGGCGACCGTCCGCGTCCCGCCGGTGCCCCCGGTGCCGGCGACCGCCCCCGTCCCGGTGGCGACCGTCCGCGTCCCGCCGGTGCCCCCGGTGCCGGTGGCGCGCCGCGCCCCGGTGGTGCCCCGCGTCCCGACGGCATGCCCCGTCCGGCCGGTCCGCGCCCCGGTGGCCCGACCCCGTCCGGCATGCCGCGTCCGAACCCCGGCATGATGCCGCAGCGTCCGGCTCCGGGCCCGCGTCCGGGCCCCGGCGGTCGTGGCCCCGGTGGCCCCGGCGGCCGTCCGGGTGGTCCGGGTGGCGCCGGCGGCGCCCGTCCGGGCTTCCAGGGCCGTCCGGCCGGTCCGGGCTCGCGTCCGGCCGGTGGCGGCGGCTTCGGCGGCCCCCGTCCCGGTGGCGGTGCCCCCGGTGGCGGCGGCGGCTTCGGCCCGCGTCCCGGTGGCTTCGGTGGTCGTCCCGGCGGCCCGGGTGCCCGTGGTGGCACGCAGGGTGCCTTCGGCCGTGGCCCCGGTGGCCGTCCGGCCCGCGGTCGCAAGTCGAAGCGGGCGAAGCGCCAGGAGTACGAGGCCATGCAGGCCCCGTCCGTCGGCGGTGTGATGCTGCCTCGCGGCAACGGCCAGACCGTTCGCCTGTCGAGCGGCGCCTCGCTGATGGACTTCGCGGAGAAGATCAACGCCAACCCGGCCGCGCTCGTCTCCGTCATGTTCAACCTCGGTGAGATGGTCACCGCGACCCAGTCGGTCTCCGACGCGACCCTCGAGCTGCTGGCCGGCGAGATGGGCTTCATCCTGGAGATCGTCAGCCGGGACGACGAGGACCGCGAGCTGCTGGAGTCGTTCGACATCGACTTCGGTGCCAACGAGGGCGACGAGGAGCAGCTGGCCCCGCGCCCGCCGGTCGTCACCGTCATGGGTCACGTCGACCACGGTAAGACCCGCCTGCTGGACGCCATTCGCAAGTCGAACGTGGTGGCCGGCGAGGCCGGTGGCATCACCCAGCACATCGGTGCCTACCAGGTGGCCACGATCGTGAACGGCGAAGAGCGCCCGATCACCTTCCTGGACACCCCGGGTCACGAGGCGTTCTCCGCCATGCGTGCCCGTGGTGCCAAGTCCACCGACATCGCGATCCTGGTGGTCGCGGCCAACGACGGTGTCATGCCGCAGACGGTCGAGGCGTTGAACCACGCCAAGGCCGCGGGTGTGCCGATCGTGGTCGCCGTCAACAAGATCGACGTCGAGGGCGCCGACCCGACCAAGGTCCGCGGTCAGCTGACCGAGTTCGGGCTGGTGGCCGAGGAGTACGGCGGCGACACCATGTTCGTCGACATCTCCGCGCGCCAGGGTCTCAACATCGACCAGCTGCTGGAGGCCGTGGTCCTGACCGCGGACGCCTCGCTGGACCTGCGGGCCAACCCCGAGCAGGACGCGCAGGGTATCGCCATCGAGGCCCACCTCGACAAGGGCCGCGGCGCCATGGCGACCGTGCTCGTGCAGCGCGGTACCCTCCGCGTCGGTGACTCGATCGTGGTCGGCGACGCCTACGGCCGCGTCCGCGCGATGCTGGACGAGAACGGCAACAGCCTCGCCGAGGCCGGCCCGTCCCGCCCGGTGCTGCTGCTCGGTCTGACCTCGGTGCCCCGCGCCGGCGACAGCTTCATCGTCGTCGACGAGGACCGCACCGCCCGTCAGATCGCCGAGAAGCGCTCGGCCCGCGACCGCAACGCCGCCTTCGCGCAGCGTCGGGTCCGGGTGTCCCTGGAGGACCTCGACAAGGCCATCGCCGCCGGCGAGATCGAGCAGCTCAACCTCATCATCAAGGGTGACGTCTCCGGTTCGGTCGAGGCCCTCGAGGACGCCCTCGTCAAGCTGGACGTGGGCGAGGAGGTCGAGCTCCGCATCCTGCACCGCGGTGTGGGTGCGATCACCGAGTCCGACGTCAACCTGGCGATGGGTTCGGACGCCATCATCATCGGCTTCAACGTGCGCGCCGAAGGCCGTGCGCGTACCGCGGCCGACAAGGAAGGCGTGGACGTCCGGTACTACTCGGTCATCTACCAGGCGATCGAGGAGATCGAGAACGCCCTCAAGGGCATGCTCAAGCCCGAGTACGAGGAGGTGCGCCTCGGCTCCGCGGAGATCCGCGAGGTCTTCCGTTCCTCCAAGTTCGGCAACATCGCGGGTGTCATCGTCCGCGAGGGCCTGCTGCGCCGCAACGCCAAGGCCCGCCTCATCCGCGACGGCAAGGTCGTGGCGGAGAGCCTCAACATCGAGGGTCTGCGCCGCTTCAAGGACGACGCGACCGAGGTCCGCGAGGGCTTCGAGGCCGGTGTGACCCTGGGGTCGTTCAACGACATCAAGGTCGAGGACATCATCGAGACCTACGAGATGCGCGAGAAGCCGCGCGCGTAAGCGGGTGGTGTCCGGGGCCGGTCGACGGGTGGTATTTCCGTCGACCGGCCCCGGTCTCGCTGTGTAGGGTCCGGGGTAGTCAGACGGAGCAGTACCAGCCCGGTTCAGGGCTGTCCCCGAGGCCTCCAGGTCGGCGAGACCTGTCATACATGTTCGTGGGAACACTCACCTTCGACCTGCTGCTGGGCGACGTCCACTCGCTCAAGGAGAAGCGTTCGATCGTGCGGCCCATCGTGGCCGAACTGCAGCGCAAGTACAGCGTGTGCGCTGCCGAGACCGGGAACCAGGATCTGCACCGGAGGGCCGAGATCGGCCTGGCGGTGGTCTCCGGCGAAGCCGGGTACATCACCGAGATCCTGGACAGCTGTGAGCGGTTGGTCGCCGGCCGCCCCGAGGTACAGCTGCTCTCCGCCAGGAGGCGCTACCACAACGACGACGACGAATGAGGTCTGCGGAGCGGACCGGCGCGAGTCGCCGTTCTCACACAGATCAGGACCGAGAGCG
The DNA here is from genome assembly GCF_040655255.1 of Kitasatospora sp. NPDC050463. Lineage (NCBI taxonomy): Bacteria > Bacillati > Actinomycetota > Actinomycetes > Kitasatosporales > Streptomycetaceae > Kitasatospora > Kitasatospora sp. NPDC050463. The sequence goes on along the minus strand of NZ_JBFAJO010000046.1, from coordinate 36,305 downwards.
CCCACAAGGCTGGGCGCGGGCCGGTATTTTGGGGCGTGGGCCCCGACGGGCAGGCAGTACGCCCGAGTTATCCGGCCCATTGCACGAGGAGGCAACGTGACCGACACCGCTAGGGCGCGCAAGCTCGCAGACCGCATCCAGGTGGTTGTGGCCGAGACCCTGCAACGCCGGATCAAGGACCCGCGGCTGGGCTATGTGACCATCACCGACACCCGGGTCACCGGCGATCTCCGCGAGGCCACCGTCTTCTACACCGTCTTCGGTGACGAAGCCGAGCGCGAGGCCTCGGCCGCGGCGCTGGAGAGCGCCAAGGGAGTGATCCGCTCCGAGGTCGGCAAGATCGGGGTGCGCTTCACCCCGACGCTGACCTTCGTCGCGGACGCTCTGCCCGAGAACGCCCGGAACATCGACGACCTGCTCGACCGGGCCCGGGCCATCGACGCGGCGGTGCGCACCACCGCGGCGGGCGCGACGTACGCCGGCGACGCGGACCCGTACAAGGTCCCGGCATCCGAGCGTGACGACGAGGACGAGTAGTCATGGCGGGTGAGCCGGCGCCGGCCGGTTCGACGGCCGGAGCGGTCGCGGGGGCGTCCTCCACCAGTACGGTGGCGGGCGCCCTCGCGGTGCTTCCGGGGCCGCGCGCCGAGGCGCCCGGCTTCGAGCTGGTCTGGCAGCAGGTGGTCGCGGAGATCGGGCGCGCCCGGTCCATCGACCTGATCTGCCACATCTGCCCGGACGGCGACGCGCTCGGCTCGGCCCTGGCGGCCGCGCTGGCCCTGCGCGGACTCGGTCACGAGGTCCGGGTCTCCTTCGGCGACGACCCGCAGATCGTGCCCGAGTCGCTGGCCTTCCTGCCCGGCCAGGAGCTGATCGTGCCGGCCTCCGAGGTGCCCGCCACTCCGGAGCTGGTGCTCTGCTTCGACGTGGCCGCGGAGAGCCGGCTGGGCCTGCTGCACGAGAAGGCCTTCGCCGCGCCGGTGCTGGTGGTCATCGACCACCACGCCTCCAACCCCGGCTTCGGCACCCACCAGCTGATCGACCCGAGCGCGCCGGCCACCGCCGTCCTGGTGGACGAACTGCTGCGCCGGCTCGGCGTCGAGCTGGACCAGGACCTGGCCACCTGCCTGTACACCGGTGTCGCCACCGACACCGGCTCGTTCAGGTACCGGGCCACCACGCCCGCGACCCACGAACTCGCCGGGCGGCTGCTGGCCACCGGCATCCGGCACGACCTGATCTCCCGGCAGCTGTGGGACACCTCCTCCTTCGGCTACCTCAAGGTGCTCGCGGCCGCTCTCGACCGGGCCGTCTACGAGCCGGACGCGGCCGGCGGCCTGGGCCTGGTGTGGACCTGGGTGCCCTACCAGGACCTGGCGCTGTTCAGCGTCACCGTCGAGGAGATCGAGGGCCTGATCGACGTCCTGCGCCGCCCGGCCGAGGCCGAGGTCGCGCTGGTGCTCAAGCAGGACCCGGACGGCACGCTGCGCGGCTCCTCGCGCTCCAAGGGCGCGGTGGACGTCGCGGCGGCCTGCACCGAGCTCGGCGGCGGCGGGCACACGTTCGCGGCCGGGTTCTCCACCCGCGAGGCCGTGGCCGACGTGGTGGAGCGGTTCCGCGGCGCGCTGCGGCCCGTCAGCTGACCACTTCCAGAGAAGCCTCCAGAGAAAAGAACAGATGAAGCGCAAGGGAACCGGCCCGGACGGCCTGGTCATCGTCGACAAGCCGGAGGGCATCACCTCGCACGGGGTGGTCGCCAAACTGCGGTGGCTGGCCGGGACGCGGAAGGTCGGCCACGCCGGCACGCTGGACCCGATGGCCACCGGCGTGCTGGTCATCGGCGTCGAGCGGGCCACCCGGCTGCTCGGCCACCTGATGCTCACCGCCAAGACCTACGAGGCGACCATCCGGCTCGGCCAGACCACCGTCACCGACGACCGCGAGGGCGAGGTCACCGCGTCCGTGCCGGCCGACGGTGTGCGGCGGGAGTCCATCGACGCCGGGATCGCGGCCCTCACCGGCGAGATCATGCAGGTGCCGTCCAAGGTCAGCGCGATCAAGATCGACGGCAAGCGCTCGTACGCGCGGGTGCGCGAGGGCGAGGACTTCGAGCTCGCGGCCCGGCCGACCACCATCCACTCCTTCACCGTCCACGGGCAGCGGTCCGCCGTCGCCGAGGACGGCACGCCGGTGATCGACCTGGACGTGACGGTGGAGTGCTCCTCCGGGACGTACATCCGGGCGCTGGCCCGTGACCTCGGCGCCGGGCTCGGCGTCGGCGGCCACCTCACCGCGCTGCGGCGCACCAAGGTGGGCCCGTACGGGGTGGAGTCGGCCCGGACCCTGGAGCAGCTGGAGGAGTCGGTGACCGGCGGCTCCGGCGCGCCGCTGGAGGTGCTGCCGATCGGCGAGGCCGCGGCGGCCGCCTTCCCCCGCTGGGACCTCGACGCCGAGCAGGCCAAGCAGCTCTCGCACGGCGCCCGGCTGAAGGCGCCCGGGCTGGGCGTGGCCGGGCCGATCGCGGTGTACGGGCCGGACGGGCGGTTCCTCGCCCTGGTGGAGGAGACGGGCGGCCAGGCGAAGCCGGTCGCCGTCTTCGTCGGCTGAGACCGCCTGAGACCGCCTGAGGCCGGTTGAGGCCTCGTGCCGAGAGCCCCCTGCCGCCCCCCGACGGGGGCGGCAGGGGGCTCTCGGCGACGGCACGGGCAGCCGGCGGGGCAGCGGCGCGCTGCCCCGCCAAGGGCGGAGTCCCCCCGGATCGGGCAGGGGCCGTGCGAGGTTCACCCGCGCGGGGGAGCGCGCGAGGTGAACTCCGGTGGTGAGCGGCGCGGGTGCGGTCGGGCCAGGCCGGCGGCGGGCAGGCTCCCCGGCGGCGAGCAGGTCGCCGCGACGCGTCCGCCTCCGGGCCGCCCGGCCCTGCGGGAGGGCTGCACGCATGCCGGGAGCACTGGGCGGCGACGAGGTGGCGGGCGATCCGGAGCGCTACCTGCTACGGATCCGCGACCTGGACGGACGACTGCGCGGACTGGGGTTCGTCGCCGACCCGCAGGGCACCGTCCTGACCGCGCACGAGAGCGTGGCGGGCCTCGACCGGATCGTCCTGCACACCCCGGGCGGCCAGACCAGAGTGCTCGGCCCGGACAGCGTCCTGCCCCTGCCCGGGCACGGCCTGGCCCTGCTGCGCACCGACGCCGTCGGCGGCCTGCCCGTGCCCCCGCTGCCGATCGCCGCGCCGGGCGGGGCGATCGCCGGGTGCGAGGTGGTGCTGCCCGCGCTGACCGGCGAGGAGGGGCGGGCGGTGATCCTGCGCTGCGGCGTGCTCGGCGCCACCGGCGCGGTCTACGCCCACCCGGACCGCTTCCACCTGCTGGGCGGGGTGCTGCTGCTGGACGTCCCGGTCGTCGGCGGTGCGGTGCTGGTGCCCGCCGGGGCGCCGGTACTGGACGCCCGCAGCGGCGCCGTGGTCGGTGTTGCCGCACCGGCGCTGCGGGCCCCGGAGCAGGGGAGCGCGCTGACCGCGGCCCCGGCGAACGGCAGCGGGTCGGGCGAGGGCGGGCCCGAGCTGGCCGAGGTGCTGGCGCGCAATGCGGCCGGCGTCCCCGCGTACGGTTCGGCGCTCAACCTGGCGGGCGTGCTGCGGCTGGCCGCCGCCCAGGTGGCGGCGGCCGGGGCCGGCCCCGGCCGGGTGACCGCGCTGGCCGCCGACCGGATCGACCGCCCGGACGGCCTGGCCGGGGACGAGCCGTCGGCGACGGTCACCGCGCTGGTCGGCGCGCCCGGCTCCGGCCGGACCACCGAACTCGCGGCCCTCGCCGTCCGGCGCGGTGGTGGTGACCGGCCGCTGCCCACACTCTGGCTGCGCGGCGCCGACCTGCGGGCCGAGGACGCCTCGCTCCCGGCGTCGGTGGAGCGCGCGCTGGCGGCGGCCGCGGCCGACCTCGGCACCCGGCCGTCGCCCGGGCCGGGGGCCGTGGCCGCCCTCTGCGCGGCGGCGCGGCGGCCGCTGCTGATCGTGCTGGACGGGCCCGAGGAGGCGCCCGTCCCGCTCGATGAGGCCTGGCTGCGGGCGGCCGGGGAGTGGCTGACGGCAGTCGGGGCGCGGCTGCTCACCGCCTGCGGGGACGAGGCCTGGGAGCTGCTGGCGCCGGCCGGGGGCGGTGGCGCGGGCGGGCGCGAGGCCGGTGGCGCGACCGGCGGGGCGCCTCCGTCGGCCGGGCGAACGGCGGACCCGGGCTGCCCGCTGCACGGGGAGCTGTGGGACGGAGAACGGTCGAACGGGGAGCTGTGGGCCGGCGGCGAGTTACCGGCCGAGGCCGTGGCCGAGGGCGGCCCGGCCGAGCGCCGGCCGGACCCTTCCACGCCCGGACCGCCGTCCGGCGACTGCCGGTGCGCGGAGCCGGCCGAGGCTCTCGCCGTCCTGCGGCTCGGACCGCTGCCGGCCGAGGCCGCCGACCGGGTGCGCCGCCGCTACGGCCTGCCGCCCGGCTGGCCGGCGGCGGCGGACGCCCGGCACCCGCTGGCTGTCCGGCTGGCCGGGGAGCTGTGGGCGGAGGGCCTGCGCGGGGAGCCGGTGGGCCGCAGCGAGCTCTTCGCCGCCCACCTGGACCTGCGCTGCCTACGGGTGGCCCAGCGGATCGCCGCCGACGGGCGGTCCCGGCGGCCGGGCGCGCACCGCCGGGGCGACGGGCGGCCCGCCGGCCGCTCGCACGGCCGGATGCGCAGGCTGGCCGCGGCGGTGGCGGGCCGGGTGCACGAGGCCGCCCGGCGGATGCTCGGCGCGGAGCAGGGCGGGCTCGGTCGGGCCGCCTTCGAGGAGCTCTTCCCGGCGGGCTGGGCGGCGGCGGTGCTGGCGGAAGGCCTGTTCGTGCCCGCGGGGCCCGGCTACCGGCTTGCGCACGGCGAGTTCTCCGACTGGCTCCAGGGCCTGCACCTGGACCTGGACGCGGCGCTGCGGCTGCTGCTCGGCGAGGCCGAGGACACCCCGCCGCCGGGGGAGGCCCGTACCGTGCCCCGGCACCGCGTCGCCCCGGTGGCGGCCGCGCTGCGGCGGCTGGCCGAGACCTGGGGCGCCACCGCCCTGGACCCGTGGCTGCACCGGCTCTGGCGGGCGCTGGACCTGCGCCCGCCCGGCAGCGAACCCGGTTGGTGGGCAGGCCGGTTGCTCGCGGCCGGGCTGGCCGCCAGCCCCGATCTCGCCGAACACCGGGCGCTGCTCGCCCAGTTGGCCGGCCGGATCGCCGAGGTGGCTCCCGCGGCCGGCGGGTTCGAACGGCTCCCGACGGCTGGCCTGGGCCGGTTCGGCCCGAGGTTCTGGACCGGTCTGGGGCTGCCCGTGGAGGACGAACTGGTGCTGCTGCGCCGCCTGGTCACCGCCGACGGGCCCGGGCAGCCGTTCCTCGCCGCCACGGCCGAGCGGCTGTGCGCCGACCCGGCCGGGGTGATCCCGCTGCTCTGCGCCTGGTTCGAGGACCCGCGCGGCCTGCCCGGCCGCCCAGGCACCACCGTCGCCGACCTCGCCCACGACCTGCTGTACCACCACCGCGCACTCGGCCTGGACGATCTGACGGAGGCGCTGGCCGACGCGGCGCACCCCCGGGCGGACGCGCTGCTCACCGTCCTCGCCGGCGAGGAGCCCTCCGCGCTCTGCCGGGCGGTGGACCGCTGGAGCCACGACCGGCGGCCCGAGCGGCACGTCGCCGCCGCCGTGCACGCGCTGCGCGCCGCGCCGTACGCGCGCGGTGCCGGACCGGAGCTGCTGCGGTTCGCCGCGCTGGCCCTGCTCGCCCGCGAGGAGGAGCCGTGCCTGCACGGCGCCGCGCTGGCCCTGCTGGTCCGGGACCGGCAGGCCCGGGCCGTCCACCTGCCCGCGGCGCTCGCCGCGTACCGGCACGGTGAGGACCGCTTCCTGACGGCACGGGCGCTGGCCCCGGCCCTGGAGAGCGACCCGGAGCCCGTCCTGGCCGCGTTCGCGCAGCGGCTGGACGCTCCCGGTGCGGCGGTCGCCGAGACGCTGCGGGTGCTGGCCGACGCCCGGGCGCCGCAGGCCACGCGGCGCGGCGCCGAGCTGGCGGCCCGGCTGCTGCGGGAGCACCCGGCGCTGGCGGGCCCGATCGCCGTCGACTACCTGGGCCGCCGGCTGGAGCGCGCCGCCGCCGGTGGGCCGGCCGCCCGGCTGGAGCTGCGGGTGCTGCTCGGCAGCGCCCTGGCGGCCCGGGAGGCGGCGGTGCGGCGGCCGTTCGCACAGGTGCTGGCCACCCCGGTCGCCGACACCGCGGCCGACGCCCTGCGGTGCGAGCTCCTGGACACCCTGCTGGCGACCGAGGGCGACCCGGAGGTGCTCGCCGCCGCGGTGGAGCGGCTGGCCGAGCACTGCGCGGTCGAACGCCCGGCCCGGGCCCGGACGGTGCTGGCCCGCGCGGCGGCCGGACTGCCGGGCGCGGACGAGCTGCTGGTGCGCTGCGCGGGCCGCTCGGCCGCGTTCGCGGTGCTGCTGGTCCGGTGGCCCGAGGGCGGGTCGCCGGCCCGCCCCGACGGCCCGCGGCTGGCCCGCCTGCGGGAGCTGACGGCGATGGGCCGCGACCCGCGGGAGGCGGCCGCCGAGGCCGGACGGGAGGCGGACCGGGCGGCCGTGCGGGAGGCCGTGCGCACCCCGGTGTCCGGTCCCGGACACCCGGTGGTGCGCCCAACCCGCCTTCCGGTGCCGAAGCAGGGGCAGGCGCATGGCACGCTATAGGGGTTCGGGTTTTGAGCGTTTGAGCGTACAGAAGGTACGCGCCGTAGGGAACAAGGAGCGGTCAGGGTGCAGCGCTGGCGTGGCCTGGAGGAGATCCCCGGTGACTGGGGACGCAGCGTCGTCACCATCGGTTCGTTCGACGGTGTGCACCGCGGACACCAGCTGATCATCAACCGGGCGGTGGAGCGTGCCCGCGAGCTCGGCGTCCGCTCGGTCGTGGTCACCTTCGACCCGCACCCGAGCGAGGTGGTCCGCCCGGGCAGCCACCCGCCGCTGCTCGCCCCGCAGCCGCGCCGCGCGGAGCTGATCGAGGCGCTCGGCGTGGACGCCGTCCTGGTGCTGCCGTTCACCGCGGAGTTCTCCCAGGAGTCCCCGGAGACCTTCGTCCGGCAGGTGCTGGTGGACGCGCTGCGCGCGCGGCTGGTCATCGAGGGGCCGAACTTCCGTTTCGGGCACCGTGCGGCGGGCGACGTCGCCCTGCTGGCCGAGCTGGGCCGGGCGGCCGACTTCGGCGTCGAGGTGGTCGACCTCCAGGTGCGCGGGACGGCCGGGGACGGCGAGCCGTTCTCGTCCACCCTCATCCGGCGGCTGGTCGCGGCCGGGGACGTGGCCGGCGCGGGCGAGGTGCTGGGCCGCCCGCACCGGGTCGAGGGCGTGGTGGTGCACGGCGCCCGGCGCGGCCGCGAGCTGGGCTACCCGACGGCCAACGTGGAGACCGTGCCGCACAGCGCGATCCCGGCCGACGGCGTCTACGCGGGCTGGCTGACGGCGGACGGTGAGCTGATGCCGGCCGCGATCTCGGTCGGCACCAACCCGACCTTCGACGGCACCGCCCGCACCGTCGAGGCGTACGCCATCGACCGGGTCGGCCTGGACCTCTACGGGCTGCACGTCGCCGTCGACTTCCTCGCCTATCTGCGCGGGATGGAGAAGTTCGACTCGATCGACGCGCTGCTGGACCGGATGGCCGACGACGTCAAGCAGGCCCGCGAGCTGACCGACGCGCTCTGACCGGACCGGGCGGACACCGAAAGGGCCCGCCGGCCGTCTCCGGACCTCGTGGATCCGGGAACGGCCGGCGGGCCCTTTCGGGTCGCTACGGCTGGGGCTGCTGCGGGTAGCCGTACCCGGCGGGCGGCGCGGGCGGCTGCGTGCCCGGCTGCGGCTGGGGGTAGCCGTACCCGCCGGCCGGCGGCTGGGGCTGCTGCTGCCAGTCCTGCGGAGGCTGCTGGGCACCCGGCTGGGCCTGCGGGTAGCCGTAGCCGGGCGGGGGCGGCGGGGCCTGCCCCGGCTGCGGGGCCCACGGCGCGCCGGGCGCGGGCCCGCCGGCCGGGTAACCGCCCTGGCCCTGCTGCGGGTACTGCTGCTGCGCCTGCTGCGGGTAGGGCTGCTGCGGGTCCGCGTACGGCTGGGGCTGGCCCGGGTAGGGTGCGGCGGCCTGCGGGGGCTGCTGGGCCTGCTGCTGCCAGCCGGACTGCTGCGCGGCGGCCTGCTGCGCGCGGACGATGTCCTCGCCGACCAGGGTGGCGAGCTCGAAGTACGCCTCGCGGACCTTGGGCCGCATCATGTCGAGGTTGACCTCGGCGCCGGCCGCCAGGCTCTCGTCGAACGGCACCACCACCACGCCGCGGCAGCGGGTCTCGAAGTGCGCGACGATGTCCTCGACCTTGATCATCTTGCTGGTCTCGCGGACCCCGGAGACCACCGTGATGCTGCGCTGCACCAGGTCGGCGTAGCCGTGCGCGGAGAGCCAGTCCAGCGTGGTCGAGGCGGAGGAGGCGCCGTCCACGCTCGGGGTGGAGACGATGATCAGCTGGTCGGCGAGGTCCAGCACCCCGCGCATCGCGCTGTACAGCAGGCCGGTGCCGGAGTCGGTCAGGATGATCGGGTACTGGCGGCCCAGGACGTCGATCACCTGGCGGTAGTCCGAGTCGTTGAAGGTGGTCGAGACGGCCGGGTCGACGTCGTTCGCCAGGATCTCCAGGCCCGAGTGCAGGTCCTGCGAGGTGAACTGACGGATGTCCATGTAGCTGCGCAGGTGCGGGATGGCCGTCACCAGGTCGCGGATGGTCGCGCCGGTCTGGCGCTTGACCCGGCGGCCGAGGGTGCCGGCGTCCGGGTTGGCGTCGATCGCGATCACCTTGTCCTGGCGCTCGCTGGCCAGCGTCGCGCCGAGCGCGGTGGTGGTCGTGGTCTTGCCGACACCGCCCTTGAGGCTGATCACCGCGATCCGGTAGCAGCTCATCACCGGGGTCCGGATGATCTCCAGCTTGCGGCCGCGCTCGGCCGCGGCGGCCTTGCCGCCGAACTGGAAGCGCGGCTGCTGGCGCTGCTGCTTCGGCTGGCTGCGCAGCAGGCGGTCCGAGGAGAGCTCGACGGCGGCCGTGTAGCCGAGCGGGGCGCCGTGCGCGACCTGCTGCGGGGCGGCGGCCTGCTGGAACGCGGCGGGCGCCTGCGGGACGCCGGACTGCTGCTGCCACGGCTGGGCCGGGCCCGGCTGCTGCGCCTGCTGGGGCTGCTGGGGCTGTGGCTGCTGGGGCGGCTGCTGGTAGGTGGTCGGCTGCGGCCAGCCGCCCTGGCGGGGGTCGACCGGCGGGGCCTGCGGGGCGGGCGCGGGTGCCTGCGGGCCGGGGGCCTGCTGCGCGGCGGCCCACGCGGCGGCCTGCTGGTCGTGCGGGTCCGTCGGCTGCGCGGGCTGCACCGGCTGCGGGTACGGCTGGGGCTGGACCTGCTGGGCCTGCTGCTGCGGGTCCGGGTAGGGCTGCGGCTGGGCGTACGACTGCGGGTCCGCGTACGGCTGCGGCTGGACCTGCTGAGGGACCTGCTGCTGGGCCTGCTGCTGCGGGTCCGGGTAGGGCTGCGGCTGGGCGTACGACTGCGGGTCCGCGTATGGCTGGGGGTGCGCCGGCTGCTGCGGCGGCACCGGCTGGGCCGGGCCGGGCTGCTGGTGCGCCGCGACGTCCGCCGGCGGCCACGGCTGGGCCACCGCGGCCTGCGGCTGCTCGGGAGCCGGGGCGGGACCGGGAGCCGGGGCGGGTGCGGGTGCGGGCACGTCGGCCGTGGGCGCGGCGAACGGGACGTGCTGCGCCTCGACGTGCGTCGCGGGAGCCGGCGCCGTCTCCGGGGCGGGCGTGGTCACCACGGCCGGGGCCGGTACCGGCTCGGGAGCCGGCGCGGGGACGGGGGCCGGAGCCGGTGCGGCGACCGGCGGCGCCGCCGCCGGGCTGTCCGCAGCCGAGGGTACGGGCGCGGGCGCCGGTACCGGCGCGGCCGCGACCTGCCCGCCACCCGCCGCCGGAGCGCCCGCCCCACCCGGTGGCCCGGCCGCCGGACCGGGCGCCGGGCCCGGAGGAGCCGCCGGAGCCCCCGGGGGCTCCGTCTGCACGTACCAGGAGGGGGGAGTGTAGTCGGGTGCGTCGGACCAGTCGTCGTCGTCCTCCGCCGCGTTGTCGCCGACGTAGACGCCGTCCCGATCGCTGCTCACCTAGGGCTCCCTCGTGTTCGCCGCCGCTCTTCGCGGTGCCGTTGCCGCATCAAAGACTAGGCCGTGCACCACCCCCCGTTGAAGGCGGAGTCTCATCTCGCCCAGGGCGCGATCGGGGCGCACCGGGTCAGTCCATCCGGCGTGCCCCGCCCAGGACCTGTTGCTCGGCCTGCCCGGCGACGGTCCGTACGTACTGGCGGCGCATCCGGGTCGTCCAGAGCGTCATGTCGTCCCCGAGGGTGGGCAGCGCGGCGATGTCCTGCGGGCCGAGCGAGAGCACCCGGCCGATCAGCTCGGCCTCCTGCGGCGAGACCCGCTGCACTCCGACCAGGTCGGCGGCGTTCAGCACCCGGGTCGCGTTCGGGCCCAGGTACGGCAGCAGGGTGAGGGTGGTCTGCCAGGGTGCGGCGGAGAGCCGGCTGCGCGGCGGGCGGGCGCCGAGGTCGCGCACCACGAGCACCGGCGAGGTCACCGAGGCGCCCTGCGGGCCGAGTCGGCCGACCTGGTGGACGGTCACGCACGGCTGGCCGCCGCCCGCGGCCTGCGCCATCGGGCCCCACAGCTGTCCGCGCGCGGTCTCGACGGCGATCCGGGCGCCGGTGGCCGCCGCCCGCAGCGCGATGACCTGTGCCGTCCAGACGCCGCCGACCAGCACCAGGTCGTAGGCGCTGGGCCGGAAGAGGCCGAGCACGGCGGGCTGCTTCTGCACGTCCTCGCCGATCAGCACGCCGTCGTCACCGACGGGGAAGGAGAGCGCGCCGAGGTCCTCGGTGGTCAGCACGTGCTTCTCGCGGCGCGGGCCGCGCAGTCCGAAGCCGGGCAGGATGCGCGGCCGGACCCGGGGCTGTTCGGTACCGGGCTGCGGGCCGGGGGTCGGATAGGTCTGGTACGCCATCAGGAAGCACCTCCCAGGGGCAGGGTGGCGAGCATGCCGGGGGCCTGCTCCAGGTCGAGCCGGGCGAGGCCGAGGCCGGCGCTCTGCGCCCGGGCCTCCACCAGCCGCCCGACCTGGGCGACCTCGCTCTCGCTGCGTCCGGTCACCCGGACGTGGCCGCTGATGGTCACCGAGCCGCCGGTGCCGTGACCGGCGGTCAGGCTGAAGGTGCTGGCCAGCGCGGGCGAGCCGGTGACCAGGTTGACGAGGTCCGGGGCGGCGATCCGGCCGGGGGAGCCGCCGGGGCGGCTGAGCTGCGGCCACCGGGAGATCCAGTAGGTGCTGTGCCAGCGGTCGTCGATCCGCCAGAACCGGTTGCTCTCCTGGGTGCGGCGGCCGCTGCCGCCGCCGCTGCCGGTGCCCTGGCGGCCGGCCACGGCGAGCGGGTTGGCGCAGGTGGAGATGGCCAGCGCGGCGATGAGTTCGCGCTCGTCCAGCACGGTGGCGTTGAAGCCGGCGCTGCCCAGCCGCCCGGCGAGCTGGTCGGTGACCCGCTGCAGGGCCTTGCGGGCGCCCTCCTCGCCGCCGCCGCGGGCGCGGACGGCGGTGGCCGCCCGCTCCGGGTCGAGCTTGAGCGCCACCCAGGTCAGCCGCAGGCCGGGGGTGGCGGTGCCGTCGGGCAGCTCCTGGTAGGCGCGGGCGGCGAGCGACTGCTCGGGCAGGTGCGGCGCCGGCGCCGGCTGGGTGTGCTGGACGATCTGGACCGACTCCAGGGAGATGTCGTCCACCCGCAGCGCGGAGCAGACGACGTCCAGCGGCAGCGGCAGCGCGGTGCGCGCCGGCCGCAGCGGCTGGTCCTTGGCCTGGACGAGCAGCACCGAGCTGAGGAAGGTGCCGTCGCCGACCATGCCGGTCTCCCGGCGAATCGGGCGGCCGCCGAAGTCGGTCTCGGTGGCGTGGGTGCAGGTGCGCAGGGCCGGTTCCAGCTCCAGCGCGGGGGCGATGGCCGGGTCGGTGCCGACCGGCGGGACGTTCGTCCGGGCCTGCTTGCGACGGGCCTTCAGCGCGGCGCGCACCCGCAGCGCCTCGGGGATCGTCCGGCCGCGCAGCGGGATCACCGCGAGGACGACCAGGGCCAGGGCGACCGCGCCGAAGGCGCCGGCGACCGGCTTGCTGATGGTCCAGCCGACCGCCACCAGCGCCACCGCGACCTCGACCAGCACGAGCTGCTGGAGCCGCAGTCGGCCGCCGAGCAGCCCGGGCCGGGGGTGGACGCGGACCGGGACGGGGGCGGCGGGGCCGCCGACGGCCGCGGGTTCGGCGGACTGGTTCCGGTCGGGGCGTGCCCGCCGGCCGGACCGGCGCGACCCCCTGCCCTCGTCGGTGCTTCGGCGCCCTGGAGCGGTCTGGCTTGGCATCCCCCGAGTGGCCCTCTCTGAATCAGTTGTCGCGGCCCGGTTGGCCGGTTCGCGAACCGTACCCGTACCGTACTCACCGTCTGCTGCCGCATCGTAGAGGGTTCGAAGCCGCTCTCGCCCGGCGGGTGCGGACCACGGGGTATGTCGGTCAGACAGGGGAGACGACGAGCATGGCATCACGCCGGGACGAGCTGAACGCCTACACCTTCGCGCGCAAGCGGACGGTCGGGGCCTTTCTGCTGCCCAACGGGGCCGGCAGTGACGAGGACGCACCGCGTCCGGTGAAGGCGATTCTGCCGAGCGTCGTGGTGGGCGCTCTGGTGGTCGGCGGGTTCGGACTCTGGGGGGTGTTCAAGCCGAGCGCGCCGGTGGGTTGGGACAACGGCAAGAACGTCGTCCAGGGCAAGAAGAGCACCACCCGGTACGTGGTGCTGACCGATCCGGACGGCAAGACCAAGCGGCTGCACCAGGTGCTCAACATGTCGTCGGCGCGGCTGGTGCTGCCGGTGGACGCCAAGGTGGTCGTGGTCGCCGACGAGGTGCTCGACAAGTACCCGAACCACGGCCCGACCATCGGCATCCCGTACGCGCCGGACAAGTTGCCGACCAAGGAGAACGCCTCCAAGCCGATGAAGTGGTCGGTCTGCGAGAGCCCCGGCCCGGACGACAAGCAGGAGACGGCGAACCAGGCGCTGTTCGTGGCCGGTGGCGCCGACGCCAAGACGCTGGCGGCCAAGGACCGGGTGCTGGACGTCGACCAGGCGCTGCTGGTGAAGGAGATCGACGAGCAGAAGGTCGCCGCGCAGCCGGGCCCGGGGCAACCGCCGATCGACCAGAGCAAGTTGAACCTCTACCTGGTCGACGCGAAGGGCCGCAAGCACGGCATCGGGGGGACGCAGACCTCGGAGAGCGACAAGAAGCAGCTGATGGCGGCGATCTTCGGGGCGAGCGCGAAGCCGCAGCCGGTGAAGAAGGACTGGCTGGAAACCCTGGTGACCGGCAACGTGATCGAGTTCCCCAAGATCGACGGACTGGTCGTGGACGTCAAGGGCCCCAACTCCTCGGTGGCGCTGCAGAAGGCGGAGGACCGCAAGATCGGCCGTCTGGTCCGGTACGGCGACCGCTACTTCGTCGTGGGCAAGGACCAGTTGTTCGTCGTCACGCAGCTCCAGGCCGAGCTGATCCGACAGAACCCCGCGTGGCAGGGCCTGTACAACCAGGACGCCGACAAGACGCCGCGGATCGACGAGTTGATGCCGGCGGACTACGCCGCGTTCAACACCAGCACCCCGCTGAAGGGCGTCGGTGACGACTGGCCCACCAGGACGGGCGCGCCGGCCAACAACTGGCAGGCGCAGAAGGACGCGAAGTCGGTGATCTGCAGCACCTTCGACGGGATCGCCGAGGACGGCAAGACGCCGCTGCGCAGCGTCTGGGCCGGTCCGGCCTTCCCGGCGAAGCACAGCAGCGGTGTCGGCTCGGCCTATGTGACGCCCGGTTACGGCCTGTTCTACCGCGCGCTGGACGCGGGCGCGGGCGGCTCCGGCAGCGACTACCTGATCACCGAGACCGGGCTGCGGTACGCGGTGCCCGCCAACAGCACCGGCGGCAAGGGCGCGCAGGCCACGCCGACCGCCCAGCCGGGCAAGCCGGGCCCGAGCCCCACGCCGACCCCGACGCCGACCGCCCAGCCCGGGGACCCGGCCGCCGGGCAGCCGCAGCAGCCGCAGCAGGACGAGGCCGGCGGGAACCAGGCCCGGCTCGGCTACCAGGGGCTTCAGCCGGTGCCGGTGCCGCAGCAGTGGTCGAACCTGGTGCCGTTCGGCCCGGCGCTGAACGCGAAGACCGCGGCGCAGCAGCAGAACGCCTGACCGACCCGGTACGGCAACGGAATTGGCCCCAGTGTCATGGTCTGGTAACTACCGCTTCCCCGGTGTTGGGTGAGTTGCGTGTGCCGACTACAGTTCTGCTGGACATCACACCGGTGATGCGGCGGGCCGGCCGGGAACGGCGGTCCGGACACAATGTCTGTCTCATGGGGGACGGTAGAGCATGGGTCAGTTCAAGACGACCGCTCAGGAGATGCTGGCTTTCGCCAAGCACATGGAAGAGGTCATCGGGCAGGTCGAGGGCGAGATTCGCAAGCTCGACAGCCTGGTGGGTTCGATTGCGGGCGGTTGGCAGGGTCAGGCCGCGCAGGCCTACAAGACGCTGCAGGGTCAGTTCAACGAGGACGCGGTCGAGCTCAACAAGTCGCTGAAGGCGATCAAGGACGCGATCGAGATCACGACCAAGCAGTACTCGGCGACCGACGCGGACCAGCAGGCGGCGTTCGGCGCCGGCAAGATCTGATCCCCTCTCTGCCAGGTCATCCATCGGCGGCCCCCGGTGAGGGAGCGCGTCGGTTCCTCGACAAGGAGACATCGTGTCCGACCACATTCTCGTCAACTTCGAAACCGTGCGTAACGCCGGTACCGAGGTTCGCAACACCGCCAACCGCATTCACTCCCAGCTCGAGGAGCTGAAGGCCGGCGTCACCAAGATCGCCTCCAGCTGGGAGGGCGCTGCCCAGCAGGGCTACCAGGCCCACCAGGCGAAGTGGGACTCCCGCGCCGCCCACCTCCAGCAGGTGCTGTCCCAGATCGCCGGCTCGCTGGACAAGGCGGCCGAGAGCTACAACAGCACCGAGAACAACAACGCCAAGCTCTGGGCCTGACGGAGCCTGATCCCCGTCAGGGGATGATCGACTCCGCCGAAGGGGCGGGTGCCCGGTTCACGGGCACCCGCCCCTGGCGCGCAACACGGGTGGACGACAAGAGGGGTGGCAGGGTGTCCGTAGTCAGGTACCGGAAGGCGGCCGCGACGGTGGCCGTGCTCGCGGTGCTCGGTGGCCCGCTGGCCGCCCCGGCCTACGCGGACGGTCCCGGCATCGCCGCCGCCGGTGACTGCGCCAAGGACGCCCAGAACGTACAGGCCGTGCCGTGGTCGTTGCAGCGCATGGTGCTCGACGAGCTCTGGCAGGGCGGCGAGGTCACCGGTGCCGGGGTGACCGTCGGGGTCATCGACACCGGGGTGAACGACCAGAACCCGCAGCTGGCCGGCCGCGTCGTGGACGGCGGATCCCTGTTGAAGGACAAGGAGAAGAAGAAGGTCGAGGGCGGGGGCAAGGACGACCTGGTCGGTCACGGCACCAAGGTGGCGGGCATCATCGCCGCCGGCCGCAGCGACCTGACCGGCTTCGTCGGAATCGCCCCGGGCGCGACCATCCTGTCGATCCGTCAGAACGACGCCGAGGGCAACGGTGACGTCTACACCCTCGTCGAGGCGATCTACACCGCGATCCAGGGCGGCGCCAGGGTCATCAACATCTCGCAGGACGTGCGCGGCGCCGGCAACGCCGACTTCGGCGGTTACCCGGAGCTGAAGGCCGCCGTCGAGGCCGCCGAGGCCAAGGGCGTCGTGGTGGTCGCCTCCACCGGCAACGACGGCAAGGAGGGCGACACCTTCCCCGCCGCGTTCCCGTCCGTGCTCGCCGTCGGCGCCTCCGACCGCAACAACGAGCGCGCCCTCTTCTCCCAGTACGGCAGCTTCGTGGACGTCGTCGCGCCCGGGGTCGACATGCTCTCCACCGTCCCCCGGGGCGGCCAGTGCGTGGACAACGGCACCAGCTTCGCCGCGCCCTACGTCGCCGGACTGGCCGCGCTGCTGGTCGGCGCCCACCCCAAGTGGAAGCCGGCGCAGGTGCGCGCCTGGATCGAGCAGACCGCGCAGCGCACCGACCTCAAGGCGAACGAGTACGTCGGCTGGGGCGTGGTGGACCCGGTGAAGGCCGTCACCAAGGCACCCGAGGACCCGCCGGTCGAGGCCAGTCCGGACAAGCCGGTCCAGCTGGCCGCCGCCCCGATCGTGCCGCAGCCGCTCGGCCTCGGCGAGACCCAGGCCGACCGCGACGGCCGCACCGCGACGTACGTCCTGGGTGTCGGCGCCCTGCTCGTCGCCCTGCTCATCGGCGGCGGTGTGGTGCTCCGCGACCACCGCCGGCGCCCCACGGACTGATCCGGAACTCTTTTCGGCCCGGCTGTAACATCCTGCCCCGCCCACCGCATCCAAGAGGTGTCGACGGCAGCAGGCAGGGGGGCACGGGGGATGGGGCGGATCGGCGCCACGCGCGAGGCCAAGGACGGGGAGTTCCTGGAACTCGTGTCCAGCCGGACAGCTCAGCTGTACCGCTCCGCCTGCCTGTTGACCGGCGGCGACACCCATCACGCCGAGGACCTCGTCCAGGAGGCCCTCAGCCGGATGTACGTGCTGTGGCGGCGCACCGCGTGGACCGGCGGCCGGCACCGGATCGACAACCCCGGCGCGTACGCCCACACCGTGATGGTGCGCACCTTCCTCGCCCAGCAGCGCCGCCGTTCCAGCGGCGAACGCCCCACCGGCGAACTGCCCGAGCCGGCGGGCCGCGAGGCGGACAGCACGCTGCGGCTGACCCTGCTCGACGCGCTCGCCCGGCTGCCGGCCAAGGACCGGGCGGTGCTGGTGCTGCGCTACTGGGAGGACCGCAGCGTCGAGGAGACCGCCGACGTGCTGCGGGCCTCCTCCGGCGCGGTCCGCACCCGCACCACCCGCGCCCTGGGCCGGCTGCGGGCACTGCTCGGCGACTCGCTCGCCGAACTGGCCGCCCGCTGAGCCTGCTGCCCGCCGGGCCCTGCCGCCGTCGAGCGGACGAACTCCGCCATCATCCGACCTGTGATCGAAAGAAGCGGTGATCACCCATGTCCGAGCAGGACAGGTTCGAAGACGATCTTCTCTACGCCATCACCCGGACCGGTGAGGGCTTCCACACCGAGCAGGCCCCGCTGGTGGCGGGCGGCCTGGACCGCGGCCGCCGCCGCTGGCGCCGCCGCTCGGCCGCCGCGGTGGTCGGCGGCGCGGCCGCGCTGGCCCTGGTGGGCACGGGTGCGGTGTACTTCTCCGGCCCCTCGCCGGCCGGCACCGCGCTCGCCGCGGCCGGTCCGGGCAGCGGGTCCGGGGCCGGGGCCGGGTCCGGGACGGCGGGCGGCTCCGCCTCCCCGGTGGCGTCGGCGTCGCCCTCCGCCCCGGCGGCGGTGATCACCGGCGACGAGGTGCTCGCCACCCTCCAGGCACTGCTGCCCGCGGGCCGCACCACCGGTGGCTCGGGACGCGGCACCGAGCCCTCGGGGAAGCCCGGCGGGGCACCGCTGGTCACCGCGAACCTGGTCCTCGACGACGGCAAGGGCCAGGCCGCCGTGGGCATCTCGGTCAGCCGGATCCCGGAGGGGGATCCCGGGCTGGCGGAGAACACCTGCCCCGACAAGAAGTACGTCCCCTACGACGCCTGCACCGCCACCACCCTGCCGGACGGCGGCTCGCTGACCGTGTTCCAGGGCTACGAGTACCCCGACCGCCGGGTCGACACCAAGTGGTGGAACGCCAAGCTGGTGGGCAAGGACGGCCGTCTGATCGAGCTGTCCGAGTGGAACGCGGCGGCGGAGAAGGACTCCCCGGTCACCCGGGCGACCCCGCCGCTGGGCGCCGAGCAGTTGAAGGCCGTCGTCACCGACAGGTCCTGGGACCGGATCGTCGCGGCGATCCCGGTGCCCGCGCCGGTCAAGCCCCGGAAGACCGGCAAGGAGTACAGCCAGGAGGAGATCCTGGCGATCGCCGCGAAGCTGCTCCCGGCCGGGCTGACCGAGACGGAGACCGGTGGCGAGGAGGGCTTCGCCGACTTCGTCGTGAACGACGGCAAGGGCAAGTCGCTGGTGGAGATCAACGTGCAGGACCGGAGCGGGGACGCCGAGCGCGGCTCGGACTTCGCCGGCGCCCAGCAGCTCCCCGACGGCACCAAGGTCGTGTCCAGGAAGACGCCCGGGAACCCGGTGATGTGGACGGTCGACACCCTGCGCCCGGACGGCCTGCGCGTGGTGATCAGCGCGTTCAACAGCGGCAGCCAGCGCACCCCGGCCACCCGGACCGCCCCGGCGCTGACCATGGACCAGCTGAAGGCGATCGCCACCGGCCCGGCGTGGAAGCTCAAGAAGTAGTCCGCGACGCGACGCGGCAGTGCCCCGGGCCAGGTGGGCCCGGGGCACTGCCGCGTGGGGGAGGGGTGGGGGTCTCGGCGGGCCGTGCTCAGGCCTGCTGGTCCTCGGGCAGGGTGATCACCCAGCGGGTGTCCTGGCGGGGGCGCAGGTAGAACAGCCAGTAGAGGGTGGCGACGGCGGTGATGCCGCCGGTCCACAGCAGGGGCACGGTGTCCAGCTGCGTGATGATGTAGACCAGCACGGCGATCAGGACCGCCGGGACGGCCGGCCAGAGCGGCATCCGCCAGGCGGCGGCGTGCTTGTGGTGCTTGCGGCGCGACAGCAGCGCGGCGATCGCGACCAGCAGGTACATCCCGGTGACGGCGACGCCGGTGATCTCGCTCAGCAGCTCGCCCTTGACGAAGCAGAGCGCGGCGCCCGGCAGGCCGACGGCCAGGGTGGCCACCCACGGCGAGCCGAACCGGCCCAGCGTGGAGAAGGCCTTGTTGACCGGCTCGGGCCAGGCCTTGTCGCGGGCCGAGGCGAACAGGACCCGGGAGTTCTGGATGACCATGACGATGCCGGCGTTGATGATCGCCAGCGCCACGCAGAGGCTGATGAAGGTGCCGACGGCGGAGTTGCTCCACGAGGTGACCAGGCCGGAGATGTCGCCGGAGGTCAGGGTCGCCAGGTCGGGGGCGCCCATGGTGATCGCGGCGACCGGGATCAGGATGACCGCGGCGGAGATGCCGAGGGTCCACAGCACGGTGCGCGAGACGTTGCGACGCGGGTTCTCCAGCTCCTCGGAGAGGTAGACCGCGGTGGAGAAGCCCTGGGTGATGAAGAGCGCGATGCCGAGCGCGCCGACGATGGCGCCGATGCTCACCGTGGTGGTGGCACCGCCGTCGCCGGTGACCACCCCGTGCAGCAGGCTGGGCGCGTCGCCGTTGGCGTGGGCGAAGCCGAGCACCGAGACGACCCCGGCGGCGATGACCTCCAGGACCAGGAAGACGCCGGTGATCCAGGCGTTGGCGCGCAGGTCCAGCAGACCGGCCAGGGTGGCGGCCAGCATCACCGCGGCGCCGGCGATCGGCTTGTCGACGTGCAGGACCGGGGCGAGGTAGTCGGCCGTACCGAGGGCGATCACCGAGGGGACGATCAGCACCACGATCAGCGAGAGCACGAAGACCAGCCAGCCGGCGAGGCGTCCGGCCAGGGTGCCGACCATCGCGTACTCGCCGCCGGCGCTGGGGATCAGGGTGCCGAGCTCGGAGTAGCAGAAGGCGACCGCGATGCACAGTACCGAGCCGATCGCGATGGCCAGTGCGGTGGCGCTGCCGATGCTGGAGAACAGCTCCGGAACGATCACGAAGAGCGTGGAGGCCGGGGTGACGCAGGAGAGCGTGAGCAGGGTCCCGCCCACGACGCCGATGGAGCGCTTGAGCGTCTGGGGGGAGGCGGCGCCCTGGTCCGCCGCAGTGGGGGCTACGGCGAGTGGCGGGCGAAGCGTGTCGGTCATGTGGCTTCCGATCGGCTCTGTGCGGTCCTGGAGAGGGAGCGGTATCGCCTCCGCTGGCTTGCTGCTGTGGGGTTCTGGTCCTTCGCTCCCGGGCCGTCATGGAACCTTGGCCGTAATGACTGCGTCAATGGCGGAAATGCTTCGGAATCCGTTGCAGTGAAGGGCATAAACATGCGATCTGATGATCACATACGGTCATTATCACGTATGTCCGACTTGTTACCTTCGCCACCTGGCGCTTGAATCCAAGGTGAACTGCGGGTTACGTGCTCTCATTCCAAGGCTTTTGGCCGACTTGGAGGCAAGTCACCCAGGCGGGGCTTCGGCGCCCACCGCCGCCCGCCGGGGGTGCGGGAACCGCAGCCCGGAGCCGGAAAGATCTAGGTAACGTTTCAGCAGCTGGACGCGAAAGGGGTCGGGCCCCCTGGGACCCCGACCCCTTCGATCACTTTCCGTGACCACCGCCGACGGCGGCCGCGCCTACTACGTCGACGGCAGCCAGCCCGTCTGCACCATCTGACCGCTGGTGATCCGGCGCGAGACGAACACGCCCCGGCCAGGCGGCAGCGGCTGCGGCTTGACCGTGCCCAGCAGCGCGCCCTCGTCCTTGTTGCCGGAGAGGATCACGCCCTGGCCGCCCAGCTCCCGCATCCGCTGCATCACCGGCTCGTAGAGCGAGCGACCGGCGCCGCCCGCGCTGCGCGCGATGATCACGCGCAGGCCGATGTCCCGGGCGAACGGCAGGAACTCGGCCAGCGGCGCCAGCGGATTGCCCGAACCGGTCGCCACCAGCTCGTAGTCGTCCACGATCACGAACATGTCCTTGCCGCTGTACCAGCTGCGGTTGCGCAGCTGCTCGGCGGTCACGTCCGGGCCCGGCAGACGGCGCGAGCACGCCCCGCGCAGCATCTCCACGATGCTCGTCATGGCCGGCTGCGCCGCCGCGTACTCGACCAGGTACTCCTGCGGCACCGTACCGAGCAGCGCGCGCCGGTAGTCGCCGACCACGATGCCGGCCTGGTCCGGGGTGTACCGCTCGGTGATCTGCTTGATCAGCATCCGCAGGGTCGCCGACTTACCGGACTCGGTGTCGCCGAAGACGATGAACAGCGGATCCGTCTCGAAGTTGACGAACGCCGGCGCCAGCTCGACCTCGTCCACACCGAAGGCCACACCGCGCTCCGGGTACTCGAAGCCCTTCGGCAGCGAGTGCCCGTCCAGCACCGCCGGCAGCATCCGGACCTGCGGGGCGCGCGGGCCCGTCCAGGCCGCGTTGACGGCGGCGACCAGCGCGGTCACCCCGTCCTGCAGGTCCTCCACCGAGGACGAGCCGTCCAGCCGGGGCAGGCCGGAGAGGAAGTGCAGCTTGCCGGAGGTGACACCGCGCCCCGGCAGGGCCGGGACGTTCTGCGCCACCCGGCGGTCCACCTCGGACTCCATCGCGTCACCGAGCTTGAGCTCGGTCCGGTTCTGCAGCAGGTCCTTCAGTGCCGGGCGGACCTCCGCGTAGCGGGCCGCCGTGACGATCAGGTGGACGCCGTAACCGAGACCGCGCTGGGCGATGTCCCCGATCACCGGCTCCAGCATCTCGAACTCCTGCTTGAAGGTGTTCCAGCCGTCGATCATCAGGAAGACGTCGCCGAACTGCTCGTCCGGCAGCTGACCGTTGGCCCGCCGGGCCCGGTAGGTCGCGATGGAGTCGATCCCGGTCGCCCGGAACAGCTCCTCGCGCCGGTTCAGCACCCCGTGCACCTCGCTGATCATCCGGCGCACCTTCTCGGCGTCCAGACGGCCGGCCACCCCGCCGACGTGCGGCAGGTCCTGCAGCGACTGGAAGCCGCCGCCACCGAAGTCCAGCAGGTAGAACTGCGCCTCCAGCGGCGTGTGGGTGAGCGCGAACCCGGCCACCGTGGTGCGCACCATCGTCGACTTGCCGGACCGCGGACCACCCACGATCAGCCCGTGACCGGCCGCCCCCGAGTAGTCCTGGTGCAGCACGTCGCGGCGCTGCTCGCGCGGCCGGTCCACGATGCCGACCGGCACGTTCAGCCGGCCCAGCGCCCCGAACCCGGGCGAGGTCAGACCGCGCTCCGCGGTCGCCTGCAGCGGCGGCAGCAGCTGGTCCACGCTCGGCGCCTCGTCCAGCGGCGGCAGCCACACCTGGTGCGCGGCCGGGCCCTGTCCCGCCATCCGCTGCACGAAGACGTCCAGCACGGTGTCGACCAGGGCGTCGTCCTGCTCCTCGATCTCCGGCTCCACCTCCTGCACCAGTGGCTCCAGCACCGGCACCTCGGCCGCGGTGAACAGCACCGGCTGCGCCGTCACCAGCCGTCCGCCGGTCGACCGCTGCTGCCCCGGCGCCCGGTACGGCCCCGAGACGTACGCGGCCTTGAACCGGTCCATCACGTCGGTGCCGAACTTCAGGTAGCCGACACCCGGCACCGGCGGCAGGTGGTACGCGTCCGGCACACCGATCGCCGCCCGCGACTCGGCCGCCGAGAAGGTGCGCAGACCGATCCGGTAGGACAGGTAGGTGTCCAGACCGCGCAGCTTGCCCTCTTCCAGGCGCTGCGAGGCCAGCAGCAGGTGCACACCCAGCGAACGGCCGATCCGGCCGATCTGGATGAACATGTCGATGAAGTCCGGCTTCGCCGTCAGCAGCTCGGAGAACTCGTCGATGATCAGCACCAGCGACGGCAGCGGGTCCAGCGCGGCACCCGCCGCACGGGCCCGCTCGTACTCGTTCAGGTTGGCGTAGTTGCCGGCCGAGCGCAGCAGCTCCTGCCGGCGGTTCATCTCGCCCTCGATCGCGTCGCGCATGCGGTCGACCAGGGTGAGCTCGCCCTCCAGGTTGGTGATCACCGCCGAGGTGTGCGGCATGTCCGCCATCCCGGCGAAGGTCGCACCACCCTTGAAGTCCGCGAGGACGAAGTTCAGCGTCTCCGAGGAGTGCGTCATCGCCAGGCCGAGCACCAGGGTGCGCAGCAGCTCCGACTTGCCGGAGCCGGTCGCGCCGACGCAGAGGCCGTGCGGGCCCATGCCTTCGAGCGCGGCCTCCTTGATGTCCAGGTAGACGTGCTCGCCGCCGGCCCCGACGCCGATCGGCACCCGCAGCTTCTCGTGCTGCGCCCGTGTCCGCCAGCTGCGCGTGACGTCGAACGAGCCCGGGTCGCCCGAGTTCATCAGGTCGGTGAAGTCCAGGTTGGACAGCAGCGGTTCGTCGTCGCCGCCGGCCGAGATCCGGTACGGCGCCAGCTGACGGGCCAGCGCCTCGGACTGCCAGGTGGAGAGCGTGTCCGGCGTGCCGGTGTACGTCGCCCCCGAGGCCGAGCGCAGCACCAGCTCGTCCGGCGTCACCGTGACGATCAGGTGGCCGGTCGGCTCGTCCAGATCGCCCGGGACCACCTCGACGATGGTCACCCCGTGCACGCCCTCCGCGCCCGCCAGCAGCGAGTCGTGCGGAACGGACGCGCCGTCCATGACGACGATGATGTGCGGCTGGTCGGAGGACGGCGCGGCGTCGCGCACGAAGCGCTGGCGGCCCGCCAGTTCGTCCTGGAGCAGGTACTCCAGCTCACCGAGGCCGGTCGCGATCAGCCGGCGCGAACCCGCGCCGTCACTGTCCTTGCGGTGCTGGTTGTGCGGGAGCCACTTGGTCCACTCCCACTCCTCCACCGCGCCCGGCGCCGCGGCCACCGTGACCAGCAGGTCGTCCGGTGAGTGCAGCGTCGTCAACTGGGCGATCATCGCCCGGACGTTGCCGTACACGGTGTCCGGGTCGCCGCACACCGTGATGTGGTAGAAGGCGCGCAGCGAGACCGCCAACGGCAGGTCCTGCAGCGTGCCGTGGGCCTTCAGGAAGGTGTGCATGGCTGCCGCGGAGAGCGGCTCCAGCTCCTCCATCGGCGCCGTCTGCGGTGCCACCAGCGGAGTCGACAGCTGGACCGGCCCCCGGCCGACCCGGATCTGGGCGAAGTCCGCGTCCGCGGTGCGCCGTTCCCAGAGCCGGCGGCCGTCCGCGACGATCGACCAGAGCTGGTCCGGCTCCGGGTTCAGGAACAGCTGCGCGCCGCGCTGGCGCTCCGCCGTCCGGCGCACCTGGCGGCGCATCTGCTGCAGGTACTTGAGATAGTCCCGCCGCTCGTCGGCGGTGGCGGTCGAACCGCCCTTGCGCGCCCGCATGATCTGCGCCAGCGCCATGCCGACCGTCGAGACGATCATCAGGCCACCCATGATCTTCATGGGGGCCTGCGCGCCGGGCGAGAAGAAGAACACCGCCGAGCCGCCCATGCCGAGCATCGGCAGGATGCTCATCACCCAGTCCTCGCCGCCCGAGCGGGGCAGTTCGGGCGGGGTGACCAACTCCACCGGTTCGTCCGGCACCGCCGGGGGATAGGCACGCGCAGGGCGCTTGACCGTGATCACACTCATGCGCACCCCACCCCGCGGTTTCGAACGGTCTGATCGTT
The DNA here is from genome assembly GCF_040655255.1 of Kitasatospora sp. NPDC050463. Lineage (NCBI taxonomy): Bacteria > Bacillati > Actinomycetota > Actinomycetes > Kitasatosporales > Streptomycetaceae > Kitasatospora > Kitasatospora sp. NPDC050463. Next base: position 11,764 of record NZ_JBFAJO010000046.1, on the reverse strand, counting down.
CACTTCGGCATCAGCCCTCACGCAACTGGATACGTACGGGTGAGGGCGCCCCGTATGACGCCGCCCCCGCTCCGCCGACCGCAGGCACCCGGGGAGGAGCGCGGCCCCTGCCCCCGTCGCCTTGCGCAGGGGCCGATCCTACTGGGGCCCGTCCCGGCGGATCAGCCAGGGCGCCCCCGCAGTGGCCGCCGACCCCGCCGGCCGCCGCCGGACACCGCTCCACCGGCCCCTGCGCGGTGGCGGGCGGGAACGGAACGGGTAGGGTAACGCCGCGCCAACTCATGGCCGGATCGAGTCAGTTCCAGCCCGGCCGGCACGCGCCAGCAGCCAGAACGACCGCCGCGGGTAGAGCGGCACCGTCAACAAGGGGGAGCGCCCAGTGCGTCGAGCGATCGAGGGGTGCGCAGTGAGCGAGCGAAGCGAGCCACTCGTCAAGGAAGCGCGTCGTGCTCGGCACGCGCGGAGCGTCGGCGAGGTGCGGGCATGAGCGCCTCCGCCACCACCGGCTTCTGCCGGGTCACCGTCGTCGCCCCGGACAGCCGGATCGACGTCGCCCTGCCCGAGGACGTCCCGCTCGCCGACGTCTACCCCGAGGTGCTGCGGCTCTCCGGGCAGACCCAGCCCGACGGCGCCCCGACCGGCTTCCACCTGGTCCGCCGCGACGGCACCGTGCTCGACAGCGGCCTGCCGCTCGCCGCGCAGCAGGTCCGCGACGGCGACCTGCTCAGCCTGCGACCCTTCGCCGAGTCGCTGCCGCCGGCCGTCTACGACGACGTCGCCGACGCCATCGCCACCGCCGTCGAGGCCGACCGCCGGTTCTGGAGCCCCGAGTTGATGCGGGCCTTCGGCCTGATCGGCGCCGGCGTGCTGCTCACCCTGCTCGGCTTCGCGCTCTGGTTCTCCGACCTGCGCCACGACATGCACGGCCTGCCCGGCGTCCTCTCCGGCGTCATCGCCGTCGTGCTCACCGCCCTGGCCGGCGTCCGCGCCCGGGTGTACCAGGACGCCTGGGCGGCGCTCGCGCTCGGCCTCGGCGCGCTGCCGCACGCCCTGATCGGCGGCAGCGGCGTCATCGCCGTCGCCCACAAGTGGGAGGGACCGGGCCGGCTCCAGTTCCTCACCGGCTGCGTCGCCGTCCTGGTGATCGCCGTCCTGCTGGTCGGCCTGCTGCCCGAGAAGGACTCGCTGTTCGTCGCCGCGGCCTTCCTGGCCGCCGCCGGCGCGCTGGCCACCTTCGCCGCCGTGCTGCTGCCCGCGACCCCGGCCAACCACATCGCCGCCGTCACCGGCGTCGCCGCCGTCGCCGTGATCGGCTTCCTGCCGAGCCTCTCCGCCCGCTTCGCCCGGCTGCCGGTCGGCTTCAGCGCCCCCGGCCAGACCCGCACCCGCAGCCGCGACTACGACGAGGAGGCCGGCCGCGCCGAGGCCGTCCAGTACGAGCGCATCGCCCACCAGGCCCGCCGCGGCCACGAGGTGCTGGTCGGCCTGGTCGGCGGCTGCGCCGCGGTGATCGTCGGCGCCTGCGCCGTCCTCGGCTTCACCGACGAGCTCTTCCCGGAGCTGCTCGCCCTCACCCTCGGCATCGCCACCATGCTGCGCGCCCGGCTGTTCCGCTACACCGCGCAGGTCTTCAGCCTCACCATCGCCGGCCTGCTCGGCCTGTCGCTGCTGATCGTCGGCCTCTCGCTGCACACGCCGCTGTTCATCCTGAAGGCCGCCAGCTCCACCGAGGTGGACCTGCGCACCATCTGGCTGGCCGCCTCGATCGCCTTCGGCGCCGCGGTGCTCACCGCGATCGCCCTGGTGGTGCCCCGGCTCGGCGTCTCGCCGTTCTGGGGGCGCATCCTGGACCTGGTCGACAGCCTCACCCTGATCGCCCTCGTACCGCTGGCGCTGGGCGTGCTGGAGGTCTACGCCCTGGTGCGCGGCGCGACCGGCTGACCGGCCGCGCCGGGCACACTGGTACGCTTGCCCTTCGAGTGCAGCAGGGCGTCCGCCCCACGCGGGTCGCCGACCGCCGGCCGCACTCAGTCACGACACCGAGTTCTCACAGAGTCCTGTGCCGTAGACCAGGCCCGCTCGGAATCACCTCAAAGGAGTTGCAGTGGCTCTCGCCTCTGACGTCAAGAAGCAGATCTTCGCCGAGTTCGGCCAGAAGGAGGGCGACACCGGCTCCCCCGAGGTCCAGGTCGCCATGCTCTCGCGCCGCATCTCGGACCTGACCGAGCACCTCAAGACCCACAAGCACGACCACCACTCGCGTCGTGGCCTGCTGATCCTGGTCGGCCAGCGCCGCCGCCTGCTGCAGTACCTGGCCAAGAAGGACATCGAGCGTTTCCGTACGCTCGTCGACCGCCTGGGCATCCGCCGCGGTGCCGCCGGTGGCGCCCGCTAAGACCGCCGCTCGGGGCGGCTCCCCACACCGGGGAGCCGCCCCTCGCGCGTATGCCGCGGTCGGTGACCCGCGGCGCCCGGACCACAACGACCGCGCATAACAACTCGCGCGCACCTCCCCTGGTGGCCGAGGATTGCACCGTAGGGTTGTGGGCATGCCGGGTGATGGCGCGACACCGCGCCACCCAGGCGAAAGACCCCGACCCCCCGCGGGACGAAGGCTTCAAACGGAAGCCGCCCGCATCCGAGAGAGCGTCCAGACGCGGACCGCCCGCCCCGGCCCGGCAGCCGAGAGGCGCCGGTCCTCGGTAGTGGCCGCCGGAAGCCCCGCAGACCGAGCGGGGCCCACCGGAGGCTTCGATCGAAGACCGGCCCGACTGCCTTCCTCTGCGAAAGAGGACCAAGGGCCACCGGCAGCGATGCGCGGGGGCGCTCTCCCGGAGACGTACGAAAGAGGAGATCTTCCAGGTGGAAGAGAACGTGTTCTACGCCGAAGCCGTGATCGACAACGGTTCCTTCGGCACCCGCACCATCCGTTTCGAGACCGGCCGTCTGGCCCGTCAGGCCGCCGGCTCCGCCGTGGCCTACCTGGACGACGACACCATGGTGCTGTCGGCCACCAGCGCGTCCAAGCAGCCGAAGGAGCACTTCGACTTCTTCCCGCTGACCGTGGACGTCGAGGAGCGGATGTACGCCGCCGGCCGCATCCCCGGCTCGTTCTTCCGTCGTGAGGGCCGGCCCTCCGAGGACGCGATCCTCACCTGCCGCCTGATCGACCGCCCGCTGCGCCCGTCCTTCGTCAAGGGCCTGCGCAACGAGATCCAGGTCGTCGTCACCGTGATGGCGCTCAACCCGGATCACCTGTACGACGTGGTGGCCATCAACGCCGCCTCCGCCTCCACCCAGCTGGCGGGCCTGCCGTTCTCCGGTCCGATCGGTGGCGTCCGCGTCGCGCTGATCAAGGGCCAGTGGGTGGCCTTCCCGACCCACTCCGAGCTGGAGTCGGCCGTCTTCGACATGGTCGTCGCCGGCCGCGTCCTGCCGGACGGCGACGTCGCGATCATGATGGTCGAGGCCGAGGCCACCGACAAGACCATCAAGCTGGTCGAGGGCGGCGCCGAGGCGCCGACCGAGGACGTCGTCGCCGCCGGTCTGGACGCCGCGAAGCCGTTCATCAAGGTGCTCTGCGCCGCGCAGTCCCAGCTGGCCGCCCAGGCCGCCAAGCCCACCGGCGAGTTCCCGGTCTTCCTGGACTACCAGGACGACGTGCTCGCCGCCCTGACCGCCGCGGTCAAGGACGAGCTGGCCCAGGCGCTCACCATCCCGGGCAAGCAGGAGCGCAACAACGAGCTGGACCGCGTCAAGGCGATCGCCGCCGAGAAGCTCCTCCCGGAGTTCGAGGGTCGCGAGAAGGAGATCAGCGCCGCGTACAACGCGCTGACCAAGAAGGTCGTGCGCGAGCGCGTCATCAAGGACAAGGTCCGCATCGACGGCCGCGGTGTCACCGACATCCGCACCCTGGCCGCCGAGGTCGAGGCCATCCCGCGCGTCCACGGCTCGGCCCTGTTCGAGCGCGGCGAGACCCAGATCCTGGGTGTCACCACGCTGAACATGCTGCGCATGGAGCAGCAGCTGGACACGCTCTCCCCGGAGACACGTCGCCGCTACATGCACAACTACAACTTCCCGCCGTACTCGGTCGGCGAGACCGGCCGCGTGGGCTCGCCCAAGCGCCGCGAGATCGGCCACGGCGCGCTGGCGGAACGGGCGATCCTGCCCGTGCTGCCGACCCGCGAGGAGTTCCCCTACGCGATCCGCCAGGTCTCCGAGGCGCTGAGCTCCAACGGCTCCACCTCGATGGGCTCGGTCTGCGCCTCCACCATGTCGCTGCTGAACGCCGGTGTGCCGCTGAAGGCCGCCGTCGCCGGTATCGCGATGGGCCTGATCTCGCAGGAGATCGACGGTGAGACGCACTACGTCGCGCTGACCGACATCCTGGGCGCCGAGGACGCGTACGGCGACATGGACTTCAAGGTCGCCGGTACCCGCAACTTCATCACCGCGCTGCAGCTGGACACCAAGCTGAACGGCATCCCGGCCTCCGTTCTGGCCGCCGCGCTGAAGCAGGCCAAGGACGCCCGCCTGCACATCCTCGACGTGATGAACGAGGCCATCGACGCGCCCGACGAGATGTCGCCGAACGCGCCGCGCATCATCACCATCAAGATCCCGGTGGACAAGATCGGTGAGGTCATCGGCCCCAAGGGCAAGATGATCAACCAGATCCAGGAGGACACCGGCGCGGACATCACCATCGAGGACGACGGCACCATCTACATCGGTGCGGTCGACGGTCCCTCGGCGGAGGCTGCCCGTACGACGATCAACCAGATCGCCAACCCGACCATGCCGGAGGTCGGCGAGCGCTACCTGGGCACCGTGGTGAAGACCACGACGTTCGGCGCGTTCGTTTCGCTCATGCCGGGCAAGGACGGCCTGCTGCACATCTCGCAGATCCGCAAGCTGGCCGGTGGCAAGCGCGTGGAGAACGTCGAGGACGTGCTCGCGGTCGGCGCCAAGGTCCAGGTCGAGATCGCCGAGATCGACCCGCGTGGCAAGCTCTCGCTGATCCCGGTCGTCGAGGGCGAGGAGGGCGGCGAGGCCGCTTCCGAGTGAAGCGCCGCTAGCCCCCCGGTTCGATAGAAGCGGCCGCGGCCCGCACGCCCCGTCGGCGTGCGGGCCGCACCCTGTTGTTGCACATGCTTTCTACGGAGGTACACCCCGTGGCCCAGGCCTCGGCGGCGAAGCAGCGCCCCGGCACCACCCGGACCCTGCTCAAGGGCGTGGACGGCGCCGGCACGGTGCGCCGCACCGTCCTCCCCGGCGGCCTGCGGGTCGTCACCGAGACCCTGCCGACGGTGCGCTCCGCGACCTTCGGCATCTGGGTCGGCGTCGGCTCGCGGGACGAGACCCCGCAGCTCAACGGAGCCACCCACTACCTGGAGCACCTGCTCTTCAAGGGCACCGAGCGGCGCAGCGCGCTGGACATCTCGGCGGCCCTGGACGCGGTCGGCGGCGAGATGAACGCCTTCACCGCGAAGGAGAACACCTGCTACTACGCCAGGGTGCTCGACACCGACCTGCCGCTCGCCATCGACGTGGTCTGCGACATGCTCACCGGCTCGCTGATCCGCCCGGAGGACGTCGAGGCGGAGCGCGGCGTCATCCTGGAGGAGATGGCGATGGCCGAGGACGACCCGGGCGACGTGGTGCACGACCTCTTCGCCAAGGTGATCTTCGGCAGCGGCCCGCTCGGCCGCCCGATCCTCGGGACCCAGGAGACCGTGAAGGGCCTCACCCGCGACCAGATCGCCGGGTTCTTCCACCGCCGCTACAAGCCCGAGCACCTGGTCGTCGCCGCGGCCGGCAACCTCGACCACCGCAAGGTGGTCCGGCAGGTCGAGCGGGCCTTCGCCCCGCTGCTGGCGCGCTCCACCGCCGAGCCCGCCGAGGCCCGGCGCGGCGTCAAGGCGCTGCGCACGGCCGGCAGGGTCGAGGTGCTCAACCGCTCCACCGAGCAGGCCCACCTGGTGCTCGGCGTGCCCGGCGTGCCGCGCCACGACGAGCGCCGCTGGGCGATGGGCGTGCTGAACGCGGCGCTCGGCGGCGGGATGAGCTCGCGGCTGTTCCAGGAGGTCCGGGAGAAGCGCGGCCTGGCGTACTCGGTGTACTCGTACTCCTCCTCCTACGCGGACAGCGGCCTGTTCGGCATCTACGCCGGCTGTCAGCCCAAGCGTGTCGAGGAGGTGCTGCGGATCTGCCGTGAGGAGCTCGCCAAGGTGGTCGCCGACGGCATCACCGAGGAGGAGCTGCACCGGGCGATCGGCCAGATCTCCGGCTCCACCGTGCTCGGCATGGAGGACACCGGCTCCCTGATGAACCGGATCGGCAAGGCCGAGCTGAGCTACGGCCACCACCTCTCGGTGGACGACATGCTGGCGAGGATCGCGGCCGTCACCCTGGACGACGTCCACGCGGTGGCCCGTGATGTGCTGGGCGCGTACCGGCCCTCGCTGGCGCTGATCGGCCCGATCAACGACAAGCGGGCCGCCCGGCTCGCCGACCTGCTGGTCTGAAGGGACTTCTCACCATGACGCTGCGCGTCGCCGTCATCGGCGCCAAGGGCCGGATCGGCTCCGAGGCGGTCAAGGCCGTCGAGGCCGCCCCGGACATGGAGCTGGTCGCCGCGCTGGGTCGGGGCTCCGACCTGGAGGAGCTGACCGAGGCCGGCGTCCAGGTCGCCGTCGAGCTCACGCATCCGGACTCCGTGATGCGCAACCTCGACTTCTGCGTCCACAGCGGCATCCACGTGGTCACCGGGACCACCGGCTGGGACGACGCCCGGCTGGCCGAGCTGGAGCACTGGCTGCACCCGGCCGAGGCCACCGGCCGGCCGCCGCTGCCCGTCGGCGTGCTGATCGCGCCGAACTTCTCGCTCGGCGCCGTGCTGGGCATGAAGTTCGCCCAGACCGCCGCCAGGTACTTCGAGTCGGTCGAGGTCGTCGAGCTGCACCACGACCGCAAGGCCGACGCGCCGAGCGGCACGGCCACCCGCACCGCCCAGCTGATCGCCGCCGCCCGCGCCGAGGCCGGCCGCCCGCCGCAGCAGGATCCGACCACGCACAGCCTCCCCGGGGCCCGCGGCGCGGACGTGGACGGGGTGCCGGTGCACGCCGTCCGGCTGCGCGGGCTGCTCGCCCACCAGCAGGTGATGTTCGGCGACACCGGTGAGACCCTCACCATCCGGCACGACTCGCTGCACCACAGCAGCTTCATGCCGGGCATCCTGCTGGGCGTGCGCAAGGTCGTGGAGAACCACGGGCTCACCGTGGGCCTCGAGAACTTCCTGGACCTGTGAGCCCCGGATGACCTCTCGTACCGGCTTCCTCGTCCTCTCCGGCGTGCTGTTGCTGGTGGCCCTGGTCTGCGTCGGCGAGGGCGTCCAGCTCATCGCCACCGGCAAGCCGCTCGGCATCGGCCTGGGCCTGTGCGCCTTCGTCGTCCCGCCGATCGGGGTCTGGTTCCTGCGCCAGACCATCCGCTTCGGCCGGGCCAGCGAGCGGCTCGCCCGCGAGCTGGAGGCCGAGGGCGGCCTGCCGGTGGACGAGTTGAAGCGCACCGCCGGCGGGCGGATCGACCGGGACTCGGCCGACGCGGTGTTCGCGCGCCGCAAGGCCGAGGCGGAGTCGTCGCCCGGCGACTGGCGGGTCTTCTTCCGCCTCGCGGTGGCGTACGCCGACGCCGGCGACACCCCGCGCGCCCGCAAGACCATGCAGCACGCGATCCGGCTGCACAGCACAACAGAACCCGCAAGGAGTACCGCGTGACCGACGAACCTACGGCCCCCCAGTTCCGCAGCGATGTCACCGTGGAGCTGGTCCGCAGCGCCGCCGCCGACTCGGACGTCATCTGGGCGGCCCGGGTCTCGACGGCCGGGGAGCAGTCCCTGGAGGCGTTGCAGCAGGACCCGGAGAAGTCCAAGGGCCTGATCAACTACCTGATGCGGGACCGGCACGGCACGCCGTTCGAGCACAACTCGATGACCTTCTTCATCAGTGCGCCGATCTTCGTCTTCCGGGAGTTCCACCGCCACCGCAGCGGCTGGTCGTACAACGAGGAGTCCGGGCGCTACCGCGAGCTGCAGCCGGTCTTCTACGTGCCCGCGGAGGAGCGCAAGCTCGTCCAGCAGGGCCGTCCGGGCCGGTACGAGTTCGTCGACGGGACCCCGGAGCAGCACGAGACCGTCACCGGGGCGATGGAGGCGGCGTACCGTGAGGCGTACGACCGCTACCAGGAGATGCTGGCGGCCGGCGTCGCCCGCGAGGTGGCCCGGGCGGTGCTGCCGGTGGGTCTGTTCTCCTCGATGTACGCGACCTGCAACTCGCGCTCGCTGATGCACTTCCTGTCGCTGCGGACCAAGAAGGAGAACGCGGCCGTGCCGTCGTTCCCGCAGCGCGAGATCGAGATGGTCGCCGAGCAGATGGAGGAGCAGTGGGCCCGGCTCATGCCGCTCACCCATGCGGCCTTCGAGAAGCACGGCCGGGTCGCCCCCTGACCTGGGGCGACAGGCATATGGACGGTTTGCCGGACATGTCTGGATTGCGGCTTTTCTAGCCGCTCCCTACGCTCGTGACACGGATTCCGGTGCTGCATGAACCCCCGAGCATGCAGCACCGGAATCCCACGTCCGTGCCGCTCCGCGCGCCACACCTGTCCGAACCCTGGACCGGCTGGGGTACCGCCCCACCGCCTACGAGTAGTTTTGGACGCATGGCTCCGACCTCCACCCCCCAGACGCCGTTCGGCCGGGTCCTGACCGCGATGGTGACCCCGTTCACCGCTGACGGCGGGCTCGACCTCGACGGCGCGCAGCGCCTCGCCGCACATCTCGTCGACGCAGGCAACGACGGCCTCGTCGTCAACGGCACCACCGGTGAGTCCCCGACCACCAGCGACGCCGAGAAGTCCCGGCTCGTCCGCGCCGTCGTGGAAGCGGTGGGGGACCGCGCCCACGTGGTGGCCGGCGTCGGCACCAACGACACCCACCACAGCGCCGACCTGGCCCGCCAGGCCGAGGCGGCCGGAGCACACGGCCTGCTGGTCGTCACGCCGTACTACAGCAAGCCCCCGCAGGAGGGCCTGTACCGGCACACCACGCACATCGCGGACGCCACCGGCCTGCCGGTCATGCTCTACGACATCCCCGGCCGCAGCGGTGTCGCACTGAGCCACGAGACGCTGGTCCGGCTCGGCGAGCACCCGCGGATCGTCGCCAACAAGGACGCCAAGGGCGACCTCGGCGCCGCCGCCTGGGCCATCGCCCGCTGCGACCTGGCCTGGTACTCCGGCGACGACATCCTCAACCTGCCGCTGCTCTCCGTCGGCGCCGCCGGCGTGGTCAGCGTGGTCGGGCACGTGGTCGCCGGGGAGCTGCGCAGCATGGTCGACGCCTACCTGGGCGGCGATGTGGCCAAGGCCACGGCGATCCACCAGAGCCTGCTGCCGGTCTTCAGCGGTATGTTCCGCACGCAGGGTGTCATCCTCACCAAGGCGGCCCTGGAGCTCCAGGGCCTGCCGGCCGGACCGCTCCGGCTGCCGCTGGTGGGCGCGACTTCCGAGGAGATCGCGCAATTGAAGAAGGATCTCGCCGCCGGCGGGGTACACCTGTAACAGACAAGACGTGCGCGCCCCGGCTCGCCGGGCCTCCCAGGAGGTCTGCCGCTGGACCGGAACGAAGGCGCGAGAGCACCGACCCAGTAGGAAACCGACACTGAGTACGCACGCCATATGTCTCTTGGGGGAGGACCCCGGGCATGTGGCGTGCGTCGTGAGGAGAGTCTTTTGAGCCACCCGCATCCCGAACTCGGCGCGCCCCCGGCCCTCAAGGAGGGTGCCCTGCGGATTACCCCGCTCGGCGGCCTCGGCGAGATCGGCCGCAACATGACGATCCTCGAATTCGGGGAGCGCATTCTGATCGTCGACTGCGGCGTCCTCTTCCCCGAGGACGAGCAGCCCGGCGTCGACCTGATCCTCCCGGACTTCAGCTACATCCGGGACCGGCTCGACAAGGTCGACGGCATCGTGCTGACCCACGGGCACGAGGACCACATCGGTGCCGTCCCGTACCTGCTCCGGGAGAACCCGGACATCCCGCTGATCGGTTCCAAGCTCACCCTCGCCCTGATCGAGGCCAAGCTGGCCGAGCACCGGATCCGGCCGTACGTGCTGGAGGTCAAGGAGGGCGACCGCGAGCGGATCGGCCCCTTCGACTGCCAGTTCATCGCGGTCAACCACTCCATCCCGGACGCGCTGGCCGTCGCCGTGCGCACGCCCGCCGGCATGGTGGTCGCCACCGGCGACTTCAAGATGGACCAGCTGCCGCTCGACGGCCGCCTCACCGACCTCCCGGCCTTCGCCAAGCTGGCCGAGGAGGGCATGGACCTGCTGCTGGTGGACTCCACCAACGCCGAGGTCCCCGGCTTCATCCCGTCCGAGCGGGACATCTCGGCCGCGCTGCGAAACGTTTTCGCGAACGCCGACAAGCGCATCATCGTGGCGTCCTTCGCGAGCCACGTGCACCGCATCCAGCAGGTGCTGGACGCCGCGCACGAGTACAAGCGCAAGGTGGCCTTCGTCGGCCGCTCGATGGTCCGCAACATGGGCATCGCGCGCGACCTCGGGTACCTGAAGGTGCCCGGCAACATGGTCGTCGACGTCAAGCAGCTGGACGACCTGCCGGACAAGGACGTCGTCCTGATCTGCACCGGTTCGCAGGGCGAGCCGATGGCCGCGCTGTCCCGGATGGCCAACCGCGACCACCAGATCCGCATCGTCGAGGGCGACACCGTCGTCCTGGCCTCGTCGCTGATCCCCGGCAACGAGAACGCCGTGTACCGGGTGATCAACGGCCTGACCCGCTGGGGCGCCAAGGTCGTGCACAAGGGCAACGCCAAGGTGCACGTCTCGGGCCACGCCTCGGCCGGCGAGCTGCTGTACTTCTTCAACATCTGCAAGCCGCGCAACCTGATGCCGGTCCACGGCGAATGGCGCCACCTGCGGGCGGCCGCCGACCTGGGCATCGCCACCGGCATCCCGAAGCACCGCACCGTGATCGCCGAGGACGGCGTCTGCGTCGACCTCGAGAACGGCGTCGCCCGGATCGTGGGCAAGGTGCAGGCCGGCTACGTCTACGTCGACGGCTCGTCCGTGGGCGACATCACCGAGGCCTCCCTGAAGGACCGCCGGATCCTCGGCGAGGAGGGCTTCATCTCGGTCTTCGTGGTGGTCGACTCCACCAACGGGAAGATCGTGGGCGGTCCGACCATCCAGGCCCGCGGCTCCGGCATCGACGACAACGCGTTCGTCCCGGTGGCGGCGAAGCTCCAGGAGGCACTGGACCGCTCGGCGAGCGACGGTGTCCTGGAGATCCGCCAGGTCCAGCAGCTCGTGCGCCGGACCATCGGCAAGTGGGTGGCGGACAACTACCGTCGCCGTCCGATGATCCTGCCGGTCGTCGTCGAGGTCTGAGCCCCCGCTCGACGGGCCCCTCGTCCGGTTTGACGTGGGGCGACCCGGTGCGTAATGTTCTCCGGGTTGCCCCACGGGACGGCCTGCAGGAAGTACTCGAAACGAATTTCGAGTTACGGAGCGCGGAAAACGGCCCGAGAAACTCTGCTAGAGTTCGGGAGCGCCGAAAGGCGAAAGCCGATCAGGTAAATGAAACTCCGGAAAACGGAGCGGAAAACATCTGATAAGCTTCAAACACGAAAGAACGAAGCGCCCGGAGGGCCCGCTGGAAGGCGGTCCGAAG
>NZ_JBFAJO010000045.1:0-75238 GCF_040655255.1 Kitasatospora sp. NPDC050463 | reverse complement strand
GCCCGCTCCTCGATCGAGGAGCGGGCCGGGGGCGTTGCGAAGGTGCCCGCGGGCTCGCGCGGCCGGTCGTCGAAATTGGCTTGGGCGTCGTCCGTGCCGGTGGTTAGCGTGGCCGGTATGACGGAGAATCCGGTACCCGCAGACTGGCGCGCGGCCAACCGCGCCAACTGGGACGAGCGCGTCCCGATCCACACCTCCGGCGCGTTCTACGACGTCCCCGGCTTCGTCGCCGGCAGGGAGGCGCTCCGGGACTTCGAGCTCGCCGAGGTCGGCGACGTCACCGGGAAGACCCTGGTCCACCTGCAGTGCCACATCGGCCTGGACACGCTGGCGTGGGCCCGGCGCGGAGCCACCGTCACCGGGCTCGACTTCTCCGCGCCGGCCGTGGCCGTGGCCGACGGCCTCGCCAAGGAGATCGGCGCGACGACGGCCCGCTTCGTCGCCGCCGACGTGTACGACGCCGTCGACGTGCTCGACGCGCAGACCTTCGACATCGTCTACACCGGCCTGGGCGCCCTGTGCTGGCTGCCCGACATCGACCGCTGGGCGCGGACGGCGGCCGCGCTGGTCGCCCCGGGAGGATTCCTCTACCTGGCCGAGTTCCACCCGTTCGCCGACATCCTGGCCGAGGACGGCCGGACGGTGGAGACCGACTACTTCCGGCGCGAGCCGATGGTCTGGGACGAGCCCGGCACCTATGCCGACCTGGGCGCGGAGACCACCGCGAACGTGACCGTCGAGTGGCAGCACGGCATCGGCGAGGTCGTCAGCGCCCTGGTGAACGCCGGCCTGCGGGTGGAGTTCCTGCACGAGCACGACTTCACCCTGTTCCCGCGTTTCCCGGTCCTGCAGCAGGACGGCGGCGCCTACCGCTTCCCCGAGGGGCACCCGCGCACCCCGCTGATCTACTCGATCCGCGCGACCAAGGCGGTGTAGGGGCGGACACGAGAACGCCGGCGCGGTCGACCGGCAGCGACCCGGTGGCGGACCGAGTGGTCCTTCGGGCAGGCTCGGGCCATGGTCTCAGTGGTGCAGAACGTGGCGATCGACTGTGCGGATGCCTATGCGCTGGCACGGTTCTGGAGCGAGGTGCTCGGCTGTCTGCTGCATCCGGCGGACAAGCCGGGTGATCCGGAAACCGAGGTGATGCTGCCGGAGGGCCCGCTGCTGCACTTCAACCAGGTGCCGGAACCGAAGACGGTCAAGAACCGGCTCCACCTGTGCCTGCGTCCGGAGACCACGCGCGAGGAGGAGGTCGAGCGCCTGCTGAAGCTCGGGGCCACCCTCGTCGATGACCGCCGGGAACCCGAAGGTCCCGGCTGGGCCGTCCTCGCGGACCCCGAGGGCAACGAGTTCTGCGTTCTGCGCAGCGCGGCCGACCGGGCGGCGATGTCCTCCTGAGGCTGGAGCAGGCAGCTGCTGCCCTGGGCCCTGCCCCGGGCAGGCAGGGCCGTCTCCGCGCGAGGCGGTGGGGGACGGGGACGGTGTCGCCCGCCGAGTCGCGGTCCACCTGTTCCAGCACGTCATTGGCGCTGGCGACCGTCGACAGGCTTCCTCGGCCCCGACCAGGGTGGCGGGGCCGCCGCCCTTCCGGCGAGCCGGTCATCGGCTCGACCGGCGCCGACTCGGCACGCCGGCCGTGGCCGCGGTGGGTTTGATCTCCGGCGGGCGGTGGCGGGCGAGAGCGGTGGCGGTCATGGCGGTGACCGCCATCGCGGCGATGCCGACCAGCGCCGCGGTGGTGTAGGCGTGGTCGTTCGGGAAGAGATGACCGGTGTCGGTGCCGGCGGCCAGGACCAGGCCGCCTATCGCACTGCCCAGGGAGTACCCGACGCTGCGGACGACGTAGTTGAAGCTCATCGCGCTCGACGTCTCGCTCTTGGGTGTGACGGCGAGGATGACGCCGGGCATCACGGCTGAGAAGCCGCCGACGCCGAAGCCCAGCACACCCATCGCGACGAGCAGTTCGGCCAGGTTCGACCGGGCCGCGGCGAACAGCACGAACCCGCCGCCGACGAGGACGGCGCTGCCGGCCAGGAGAAAGGGTGCGTCGATCAGCGTCCGGACCCGGGGCGTGAGCTTGCCGGCGACGAACCCCGACACCGAGAACGGGACCAGGACCAGCCCGGCGACGAAGGTGGTCAGCCCGAAGCCGTAGCCGGCGCTGTGCGGCGTCTGCGCGTACCGCGTGATGAGCGTGAGCAGGAGGTACATGCCGCTCCCGCCGACGAACATGGCGATGTTCGCTCCGGCGACCGCCGGGTGCCGTACCGCCCGGACGCCGACCAGAGGCGCCTTGCTGCGCAGCTCGGAGGCGGTCCAGACGCACAGCAGGAGCACGGCGGCCATGGCGAGGATCACCGCCACGGCGAGGTGACGGCTCCACAGGCTCCTCTGGCCGGCCAGGAACAGGACGAGGAACAGCCCGCCCGCCAGGACGAGCGCGCCCGCCACGTTCACGTGAGCGGAGCGGCCTTCGGGAGCCGCGGGTACGGAACGCCATGCGGTGAGGAAGGCGACGGCGGTGACGAACAGACCGAATCCGTAGGCGGCCCGTACGCCGCCGATCTCGGCGAGCAGTGCGGTGAGCGGGTAGCCGACGCCGGCGCCGATGATCGAGACCACCGAGATCAGGGCGATCGTCGCCGCGCTGCGCTCCTCGGGGAGATGGTCCCGGGCCACGCCCATCATCAGCGCCGTCAGACCGAGCCCGACGCCTTGGGCCGCCCTGCCGACTAGCAGCCACGCGAACGGCAGCGGCAGCACGGTGAGCGCACTGCCGGCGGCGACGATCGCCAGCGTGGCGAGGATCGTGGCCCGTCGGTGTGGGCCGGCTCCGAGCCGGCCCAGGACGGGCGCGGCGACGGCGCCGCTCAGCAGCGCGATGGTCAGCGTCCACTGCGCGCTGTCGAGCGAGACGTCGAACGTGGTCGCAACACTGGTGATCAGCGGCGTCCCGAGGCTGGCGACCACCGCCACGACCAGGGCGATGAACACAAGGGCGGGGACCAGCAGCCGCGCCTCGGAGCGCTCCAGGGTGCGCCCCGTCACCGCTTCGGCCCTTCTCGGTCCCGGCTTTCGAGCTCTGCCAGGTGCGCCAGCGCGGGAAGCGCCGCCACCAGGGCCTCGACCTCGTCGTCGGCGAGTTCGTCGATCAGCCGCGCGAACGCGTCGACGCCCGCCTGGCGCCGCGTCTGAACGTACGACGCGCCGGCCTCGGTCAGACACACCAGCGTGACCCGCTTGTCGGACGCGTCGCCCCTCCTCTCGACCAGTCCGGACTCCTCCATCACCCGGACCAGGACGGTCATCGCGGGCTGGGTGACACCCTCGATCACGGCCAGATCGGTGATCCGTCGCGGGCCGGACCTGTGCAGGGTGGCCAGGGTGGCGGCGGACGTGATGCTCATATCGCGCGGAAGGCGTTTCACAGCCCTGGTGGCCAGCCCGTAGAGGGCAGACCCGATCGCGGTGGAAGCGCCACGAGTGGCATCTTGACGGCTCATAGCGTAAAGCATACGATATTTATATGAATGCTTTATGCATCTCTCGTCCCGCACCGCCCCCGCCACCGTGGCCTTCGCGAGGCGGTAACCGGGCTTCCGGCACGGTCGTCGTTTCCGTTTCCGGCACATTCCCCCGTCGCCGAAGGCGCCCGGGGCTGAGGAAGACTTCGCCGGGACGCGATCCGGCAGCCGCGGATGGCGGACCCGAGCCAGGCCTGATCAGCGCGTCCTTTCACATGCCCGGTGATCCGTCGCCGGGATCGATCGATCTGAGTGTCAATTCGACGCCGGACGTGTCCGGCCGAACACAGGGGGCTTCCATGGCCAAGGGGTACTGGGTCAGTGTCTACGGTGCCATTTCCGACCCTGAGAGGCTGACCGCCTACGACAAGCTGGCCCGTCCGGCCGTCCAGGCCGGGGGCGGACGCGTCCTGTCCCGTGGCGGTCGAGTCGTCGCCCACGAGGCCGGAAGCACGCAACGCGTCGTTCTGATCGAGTTCGACAGCTTTGAACAGGCCGTCGCGGCATACGAGAGCGAGGCATACCAGAAGGCACTGGTGGTCCTCTCCGGCGCCGTCGAGCGCGACTTCCGCATCATCGAAGGCATCGACTGACCGGCGGGCCCAGCCGTCGTTGAGCATCCGTCATCTGATACGCACACGCTGCTGAATGACGACTCGCGAGAGGAGTTCGAAGCGATGCCCCGCGTCCCAGTTCGCCGTTGATGTCCTCGACGGCCTGATCCCTGTCGGGCGGATCGAGGAAGCGACGCGACGTCCGGGCCAGCCGGACTGTCTCGCTGACCTCGTCGACGAAACTCACCCTCGCCCGAAGCGAACCGCGAACCGCTTCTCACCCGACAGATCGGTCCGGCGAACCCGAGGCTTCGATGACCAGAGGCGCATCCTGCATCCATCTGCCGTGTGCCCGTCGGGTGGCTGGTCCGGCACGCCATGAGGCATTGTCAAATCCTGTGGACTGACCCGACAGCCCAATGGCCGGTCGATCAAGCAAGCGGCTTGCGGTAACGGACGTACTCGTTCCGCCGCCGGAACCCCACACTCTCGTAGAGGTCGTAGGACCGGTGCGGATTTGCCGTGCCCGTGAACAGCCGAGCGGTCGTTGCACCCTGTTCGCGAAGGCTCCGCAAACCGTCCAGCAGCAGGACCCGGCCGATTCCGAGGCGTCGCTGGTCCGCCCGGACACTCAGCTCTTCCACCTCGCCCACCGTAGGGTCGTGACGACGGATGGAGCAGAGGGCGACCCCGACCATGTCCTGCCCGTTCCAGGCAGCCCGCCAGCATGCCGGATCGGCGGTGTCGACGAAGTCCTGGAAAGGCCATCTCTGAGCGAAGCCGGTGTCCGCGTACGAATCGACGACCGTCCTCCAGGCTGCACGGTAGTGGCTTGTCCCGATCGGCCCTGTCCGTATCCCGGCTGGCAGTTCGCCGCCCGGCTCGGGGACCTGCTGCAGATCCCCGAGCTCCAGCTCGACCAGGCTGAAGACACGTCGATAGCCGGCTGCGCGCAGAAGTGCCGTGGCGTCCTGCTGAGAGACCATGGCGTTCGCACCGACCACTGCCGTCCGCGCCGTTCCATGCTGTTTGACGAGCTGGCGGATCCGTTCTTCGGCCCAGCACAGCATGGCTGAGCCGATGCCCCGACCGCGATGCTCGGGCAAAAGGTGACCTCGGTGCAGGTAGAGCCACGTAGCGTCCCGCTCTTGCCACCACCGGATCGTCGAGTAGCCGACGACGACCCCGTCGAGCAGCACCAGGATCTGGTTCTTGGACGGGTCCTCCAGCTTGGCAGAAGCTTCAGCGATCTCGGCCGCTGTCGGGAGCCCTTCCACCACCGAATGGGCATCGACTCGATCCTGTTCAGCACAACCCAGCCGCACTGCGGCCATGGCGCCGTGGTCTTCGTCGCCGCGATACGGCCGGAACCCGAAGCCGACCGGAAGGTCCTGTCCTGCCATGCCATCCGACATGACCGGATGGTCTCGAACTTCGAGGGAGGTCCGCCACCCTGTTCACGCCACGGTCGAGGTACGCGCATCGCGTCCACCCCGAGGCCGATCCACAGGTCATGAGCATTGCTCGCACGCCCCTGGACGCCCCGAACTGGCGTTGGCCCGGCCTCAGTCACGGCAACGCCGCACTGATCGTCATCCGCTACGCGCCGGGCCGGCCGTCTTCCGTGCTGGTCCACAACGACATGCGGCACCTGCCGGAGGAGCTGCGCTGGATCGGGTGATGCGGCCGGACCGCTACCGGACCGGGCCGGCCAGCGTTTCGACGGGCCATGGCGGCTGTAGCGGCTCTTTCCGGGTGAGGCTCGCCAGCTCCTCCGGTGGTTCGGCGCCGTCCCGAACGGACGCGACGTACGCCTTTGCCTCTTGCAGGCTCAGTCGGGGGGCCTGCTTGCGCAGGTGGCCCATCGCGGCCACGACCCCGGCGGAGTGCACGAGCGCGCGAACGGCGGCGGCCAGGGGGTCGGGCGGTCTGACACCCCTGGTCTGGAAGAGGTAGTCCTCCTCCCAGCCCTCGTCCAACCACCAGGCGGCGGGGACGTAGTGGATGCTCCCGTCGTGGCGGTCCACCAGGTAGTGGCTGCCGGTGCCGACGGGGCGGTTGCGCACGTCACGGGCGCGGGCGTGCTCCGCAAGGTTCCAGAAGACGAGCCAGCCGACCGAGTGTTCCTCCACCGAGCAGACGGCCCGCTCGGGGGCCGGTCCCTTCCACGGCCACGACAACTCCTCGTCGGCCAGGAAGGACTCGACGAGTTCGACGGCGCGTTCCTTGGAGATCACGCTCTCATCCTTCACCACGGGTCAACCCGATTCTCGGCGGCTGGCCCTGCCCGGGGCGGGCAGGGCCTGCGCCCGTCGGTCAGGCGGTGAAGTTGGGGGAGCGGGTTTCGATGGCCTTCACGAAGGCGCTCCACTCGGCCTGGTCGAAGGCGAGGTGGGGGCGGGTGAGGTCCTTGTCGTCGCCGAGCCAGACGTCGCCGTTGGGGAAGCGGGCGATGATCACGCAGTTGCCGTTGCCGTCGCCGGAGAAGGGGGACTTGGTCCAGGTCGCGTCGGCGGGGTTGTGGGCGTAGGGGTCGTGCTTCTGGCTCACGTCAGCTCTTCCAACTTGCGTTCAAGGGCGGTGATGGTGTCCTCCGGAGACAGCGCGCACCGCTTTACCCGCGCGAAGGCCCGCTCGGCCCGCCGTACGTCGCGTCCCGTTCTACGCGGGAGCATACCGCCGACGGCTTCGATGAATACGAAACCGTTTTCGGGGTCGTCAGGGAAGCGCATCAGGGTGATTCCGGACGACAGGATGCCGGGACGTCCGGCGCTCAGGGGCACCATGCGCAGGGTGACGTTCGGGTACTGAGCCACCTTGATTGCGTGCCTGACTTGCTCGGTCAGCACCGTCCGATCGCCGGCCACGAGCAGGGCGACCTCACCGAAGTATGCCTCGAACGTGAGTAGTGGACTTTGCGTCAGCCGTCGCTGGCGCAGGACTCGAACTTCGGCTCCGGCCTCGACGCGTTCCTCGTTCGGGGAGTCGAGCCCAGCTGCGATCATTTCCTTCGCGTAGGACTCGGTCTGAACCAGGCCAGGGAAGCCCGACGAGAAGTAGTCCAGCATGTGCGAGGCATCGGCTTCGAGTGCGAGGTACTCCGCGAAAGCCGGTGTGATCGCCTCGGCGTAGTCGAGGTTGCGCCACCACTGTTTGGGCGGCCCGTTCCCGAGCAGGTTCTCGAAGTAGTCGCGATCCGCGCCGGTGACTCCGTAGTAGTCCAGGAGCGTGGCCAGATCGGCCGGGCCCATGGACTGCTCGGCGCGTTCCATCTTGCTGAGACGGGCCGGGCTCCACCCCTCCAGGTCATTCGTCACCTGGAGGAGCTTCTTGTTCTGATCCAACCGCAGGGCGCGCAGTTCGTCGCCCAGTCTGATCTGCCTGATCGCGGACAGGTCCTTGCTCAAGTGGGGCCCCTCCCCTCGGGTGTGGACGACCAGTCTTGCCGGAGAGAACCGCCCGACTCAAGCCGTTTCAAGATCCACCGAATTTCTAAGGCGTTCTGGTTGCCTTTTCGAATCGCCACCCACCACACTCAACGTGACCGCATGAACACGCTCCTGATGGGGCGTCTGGATGCGAAGGGGCGAACCATGTCCACTTTGAGCAGACCTGTCCTTCAGACCTGGGAAGCTGCCCTCACCGAGCACGCCAGCTCGGTGCGGACCGCCGCAGCCAGGTCCGCCAACGACTTACCGAGTGGGGCTGGCAGGGCGAGCGGGTCGACGACCTGGTCCTGATCACCTCGGAACTCGTGACCAACGCCGTCGTCCATGCCTGTCAGGGAGCGGGCGAAGTACGGCTCTACCTCCAGGAGTTCGGCGGTGACTGCCGCCTGGAGGTGTGGGACCCGCGGTTCGACCTGCCGCTCCGGGAACGCCGGCCGCGCCGCTTCAACGAGGGTGGGCGCGGGATCGAGCTGGTCCGGGAGCTGGCCTTCGACTTCGGTGTCGTCGCACGGCGCGGTGCGGGCAAGCGCGTCTGGGTGCGCGTACTGCTCGCCGACGCGAAACCTCCTCCCCCTCCCAGGAATTGAGCACCATGCGCTGCCGAGCCAAGCACCGCCGTCGTCCCAAGCACCGCCGCCGTATCCTCACCGGACGTGATCACGCCCCGCGCGAAGGTCATCCGGTCCCGGGCGTCACCGACGTCCTCGCCGATCGCCCCGCCGCCGCCGAACTCGCCGCCGTGGCCGTCGTGTTCGCACTGAGTCTCGGGCTCGCCTTCCTCGCCTCGGCCCTGGTCGGCCCCGGCGAGCCCGCCACCGCCAGGGTCGTCTGGTGGACGACCCTCGCCGCCGCCGTGATGCGGGGCATCACCTGGTCGGACACCCTGCTCGACCGCCGGTCCCAGGAGAGGGAGTAGCCCATGTACCCCGCCGCCATCGCCTTCCGCGACCCGGCCGCGCTGCACGCCCGTTGCGAGATCGCCGGCGTCCGCCGCCTCACCTTCGAGCCCGGCTACGAGACCTGCGCCATCGTCCCCGACGGCGGGTGGACGCCGCTGCCGGAGGGCTACCCGGAGCGGTTCGCGCCGAGTGTCTTCAGCCGGGACAGCAGCCTGATCGAGCTGTTCCGGGTGCCCGACACCGTCTTCGACCTCGACACCCTGACCGCCCTCGTGCACACCCTCGGCGACCCGAACCCCGTCACCCTCGGTGAGACCGAGGACGCCCCCGGCGGGCCGGTCACCCATCTCGCCGCGGACACCGGGCTCCGGCCCGGCCTGCACGTCGACAACCACCAGAACCTCCCGTATGCGGCGCGGGAGTCCGCCCGCCGTCGCCTCTGCGTCAACCTCGGCCCCGGCAGCCGGTACCTGCTCCTCGCGGACACGGACATCAAGTCGATCTGCCGGACCGTCCACGACCGGTACGAGGAGCACCACCCCCGCACCGCCGACCTCCGGCTCTTCGTCACCCGCCGTCGCCCGCTGCGCGTCCTCCGGTTGCGGATCGACCCCGGTGAGGGGTGGTTCGCGCCGACCGCCGTGCTGCCGTACGACGAGTCCACGGAGGGCCAGGAGCAGCGCTCCGTCACCGCCTCCTGGCTGGGGCACTGGGAGCGGGGGGTGTTCGGTCCGCTGATCTGACCGGCGGCCGATCGGGTGTGTCAGGCTGGGTGGGGAGGGGCTGGAACACGGCCGAAGGTCGGGAGGCTCGCGATGGCCGAGATACAGGTGAACGGGGTGTCGCTGTACTACGAGGCCCGGGGGTCCGGGCCGAGCGTGGTGCTGGTCCACGGGTCCTGGAGCGACGCCGACAGCTGGGCGCGGGTGGTGCCCGGACTGGCCGAGCAGGCCGCCGTCGTCACCTACGACCGGCGCGGGCACAGCCGGAGCGACGACCTGCTCACCCAGGGATCGGTCTACGAGGACGCCGCCGACCTGGCCGGACTGATCCAGGGGCTCGCCCTCGGCCCCGCCTTCGTCTGCGGGGACTCCTACGGCTCGCTGGTCGCGCTGCGCCTCGCCGCCGCCCGCCCGGACCTGCTGCGCGGCCTGGCCGTGCACGAGCCGCCGGGGACGTCGATGCTGCTGGCCGATCCCGATCTGCGGCCGATCGCCACGGCCTTCGCCGGCCGGATCGCCGCCGTGCGGGAGCTGCTGGAGCAGGCGGAGTCGGCGGCCGCGGCGGAGCTCTTCGTGGAGTCGCTCGCCTTCGGGCCGGGGGCGTGGGCGCAACTGCCCGCGCCGATCCGGCACACCTACATCCGCAACGCGCCGACGTACCTGGACGAGCTGCGGGACCCGGACGCACTGGACCTCGACCTGACCGCGCTCGCCCACTACACCGAACCCGCGCTGCTCACGCAGAGTGATGACAGCGCGCCGATGTACGGCGAGGTGCTGGACATGATCGATCTCGTGCTGCCGAAGGCGGAGCGGCACCTGTACACGGGTGCCGGTCACGCTCCGCATCTGTCGCAGCCGGAGGAATGGGTGCGGGTCACCCTGCCGCGCATCCTGGGGTGAGGCGCGCGCAAGGGGCGCGAACCGGCACGTGCGCGCCCCTGGGGGGGCGTTGATCGCCCGCGCGGGCTCCGGGGGTTCGGCTCGGGCGGGGCTTCCGGCCCGGATCCTGTCGTCGTCGCCAGCGCTTCAGGGCGAGCGCCTTCACCGCCGTACTCACCCACCGAGAGGGCCGGAGGGCCGACTCGGGGGTGGGCGAGGAGGCGCGGGCAGGTCAGACCAGGCCGGCCAACAGGTCCGCGAAGATCTCCGGGCGGCTGAAGTACCCGACGTGCGACGCGGCCAGGGTGTGCACCTCGAAGGGGTTCGCCGGGGTCAGCTCGTCCGCCTTGCGGATCATGTAGTCCTGGACGGCCGGGGGAATGCTCATGTCCTCGGAGAGGCGCACGAAGGTGTGCGGGACGCAGCCCCAGGCCTCGGCTCTGACCAGCGCGCCCTCCTTCAGCACCGCGTGGTTCTCGTCCGGGTCCAGGGAGTCCAGCAGCATCCGGTACTGGTGGTCGGTGGAGTCCGCCATGACGGCAGCCTTGAGCTGGGCGAACAGGTCGGGATCGGCGTGCGCGCCACGCCAGTTCAGTCGGGCCACCCCCGGGATCCCCGCACCGGGCACGGCGATCCGCGCCACCGCGGCGTCCAGCAGGTTGTCGTCGACGACGTCCCACTTCTCGGTGAGCATCGCGCGGTCACTCAGGCAGAGCGCGGAGAGGTAGACGACGCGGTCGACGAGTTCGGGCACGGCGTTGGCCACGGCGGTGACGGTCAGGCCGCCGAAGCTGTTGCCCGCCAGGACCAGCGGCCCCGATGCGGCGAGCCGGTGCAGGACGTCCACCACGTGGCGCACGTTGTCCTGAAGGGTGAGTCCGCGCATCGGGGAGGGGGCGGCGGCCAGTGCCGTCAGGTCCTGCGGCTGCCGGTAGTAGGCGGCCGGGTGGTCGGCGCGGTCGCCGTGACCGGGCAGGTCGACGGCGTACGAGCGGTGCCCGCGCAGGGCCAGCTCATTCTGCAGCGGCCCCCAGGCCCGGGCGTTGCTGGACCCACCGGGAACGAACACGAAGGTGGGGTCCGAGATGGTGCGCATGAAGGAATTCCTCGTCATCCTGAGGCGAACGGTGAACAGTGCGCGGATGACCAGGTGCCGACGAGCGGTCGGGTCAGCACCCAGGTCGGGGCACCGAACGGAACCGCAGGGACTGCCAGTTGTGTATGACGGAGGACATGATCGAACCCTAGGGTCCGGTCGGTCCGCCCGCCAGTGGTTTTGATCGAGCGGGCGTCACGGCTACGCCGTGCCCGGGGTCCTGCGGGTGGAGACGTTCATCCGGTTCCAGGCGTTGACGGTGAGGATCAGCGCGATCAGCTGGGCGAGCTCCTTCTCGTCGAAGTGTGCGGCCGCCTCGCCGTACACCGCGTCGCTGACGCCCCGCGGGAGCAGGGTCACGGCCTCGGTGAGGGCGAGGGCCGCGCGCTCCCCGGCCGTGTAGAGGCTGGAGTCCTCCCAGGCGCTCAGCTGGTGGATGCGCTCCTCGCTCTCGCCCGCCCTGCGGGCGTCCCCGATGTGGCGGTCGATGCAGTAGGCGCAGTGGTTGAGCTGCGAGGCGCGGATCTGCACGAGCTCGACCAGCACCGGGTCGAGGCCCGCCCGGGCGGCGGCGTCCAGGGCCAGGACGGCCCTGAACACCTTGGGGGCGACGGTGGCGAGGTTCATGCGCTCGGGGATCCGGACGGGTGTCATGCGGACGAGCCTAGGTGCGGCAGCGGCCTGCCCGATGGTGCATTTCGAGGGGGCTCCGGCGGGTCAATTCCGCTGGGGATTCCCGACGCCGTCCCCCCGCAGCCGGTCGCGCTGGACCTGGTGGGCGAGGGTGCGGCGGACCGAGGCCGACACGGTGGTGGTCCGGGCCGCGGCGGACTTCGGCGGGACGTCCAGGGCGCGGCTGATCGCGTCGTAGGCCGCCCGGTGGCTGGTGGGCAGCTGCGCCCGGTGGACCCGGAGGTCCGCTTCGAGCAGGCGCCGCAGCTCGTCGACGTCCCGAGGGGTGAAGCGCTTGCGCCCCCGGGCGAGGGCGGCGAGGTGGCCGGTGCAGTGGGCGGCGCCGTCGAGGGTCTCGGAGACCTCCTCGGCGAGGCCCCACAGGCGTCCTTCGAGCCAGGGCGGGTCGTACTGGTCGAGCGAGACGTCCAGCGGGGGCTGGGGCTCCCCGCTCCCGTGCTTCGCCATCTGCTTGGAGACGGCGGGCTGGCTCAGCTCGGTGAGCCGGGCGATCCTGCTCTGGTTCCAGCCCAGCCCGGCCAGCACCTGGATCATCTCGGTGCGCAGGCTCCGCATCTCCTCGCCCGCGCGGATGACCTCGTTCATGCCCGCGATGATCCGCTCGGCCTGGTCCTCGGTCAGTGTCTCGTGGGTCGGATGGGTGCTCTCGTCGCCTGCCATGACTCGGTTATACACCCCGGAAGCCGGCGACTATAACCAGGTTGTATAACCAGGTTATGGGTGCCATGATCCCTGCCATGCCCACTTTCACCGCACCTGACGGCACCCAGCTCGCCTACCGCGTCCACGGGGACGGCGAACCGCTCCTCTGCATCCCCGGTGGCCCCGCGGACTCCCGCTACCTCGGCGACCTCGGGGGCCTGTCCGCACACCGACGGCTGATCGTCCCGGACCTTCGCGGCACCGGCCGCTCCGCGATCCCGGAGGACCCGGGCTCCTACCGCTGCGACCGCCTCGTCGACGACGTCGAGGCCCTGCGCCGCCACCTCGGGCTCGATCGCACCGACCTGCTCGGCCACTCGGCCGGCGCGAACATCGCGACGCAGTACGCCGCCCGCCACCCCGGACGCGTCGGCAAGCTGCTCCTGGTCGGCCCCGGCACCCGCGCCGTCGGCATCGAGATCAGCGGGGAGACGCGCCGCGAACTCGCACGACTGCGCAGCGGCGAGCCGTGGTTCCCGGCCGCGTTCGCCGCACTGGAGGCGATCACCGCGGGCACCGGCACCGACTGGGAGGCCGTCGACCCGTTCTTCCACGGCCGGTGGGACGCGGCGGCGCAGGAACACCATGAGGCGAGCCGGCCGACCAACCGCGAGGCCGTCGCGCTGTTCGGCGCCGAGGGAGCCTTCGACCCGGCGGAGACCCGTGCGGCGCTCGCCGCCTGCGCGTCGCCCGTCCTGCTGGTCACCGGGGAGTTCGACCTGAACAGCCCGCCGAGCTCGGTGGCCGAGTTCGGCGGACTGTTCCCCGCCGCCGACGTCGTCGTGCAGCCGGGGGCGGGCCACTACCCCTGGCTCGACGACGCCGACCGGTTCGTGGCGACCGCGGCCGCCTTCCTGGGTGACGCGCGGGGGTGACGGCGCGGCGGACGCGGGTGGCGGTTCGGCGTGACGGGCGGTCCCGGGCGGGCGCGGCTCAGCGGCAGAGGGCCGTGCGCACGACGTCGTCGACGCGCGACCTGGACGCCTGGTCGGACAGCTGGACGGTCACCGCCACGTTGGCGGCCCGGCCGTCGTCGGTGGCGCCGCCCCGGGTCTCGAACCCGGGGAAACTGCCGCCGTGGCCCCAGTAGACGCCGGGGCCGCACGGCAGCGGCATGCTCACCAGCCCCAGTCCGTAGCCGGCGCCGGGGCCGAAGGTCTTCTCGGCGGGGACGGTGGTGCGCATCTGGGCGAGCTGGGCGGCCGGGAGGAGGCGACCGGGCTTCAGGAGGGCGCTGTAGAACCGGTTGAGGTCGGAGTCGGTGGAGATCAGCTGACCCGCGGCCCAGCCCCAGGACGGGTCCAGCTCCGTGATGTCGACCAGCCCGCCCGCCGCGTCCCGGTAGTAGCCGTGGGGGTGGGCCTCCCGGATGGTCGCGTCACCGGGGGCGGGGAAGTAGGTGTGGCGCAGCCCGAGGGGCTTGATGACGCGCCGTTCGATCTCCGTGGCGAGCGACCGGCCGGTGACCTCCTGGACGATCAGGCCGGCCAGCACGTAGTTCGTGTTGCTGTACGCCCAGCCCTTCCCCGGCTCGAACTCGGCCTCGTGCCGAAGGGCGATGCCGACCAGCTCGTGCGGGTCGTAGTACCGGACGTCGTCGTCGAGGTAGTTGCTGTAGTTGGGCAGCCCGCTGGTGTGCTGGAGGAGTTGGCGGACGAGGATGTGGTTTCCGTCGATCCCCTCGCCGCGGACGAGGCCCGGCAGGTAGTGGTCGACCGTGGAGTCGAGGTCGATCCTCCCCTCGGCGACCAACTGCAGCACGACCACGGCCGTGAACGCCTTGGTGTTGCTGCCGATCCGGACCTGTCCGTCGTCGGGCACCGCGGAGCCGGTGGCCAGGTCGCCCACGCCGGCGGTGTACGTGCGGGTGCGCCCGTGCCGGTCCTGGACGCTCGCCAGCGCACCGGGCACGCCGTCGCTCTCCAGCAGCGCGGTCAGCCCGTGCCGGGCGCTGTCCGGCCCGGGGGCGGCGGACGCCGCGGGCGCCGCGAGGAGCCCCGTCGCCAGGACGCCCACGGCCACCGCGGCCGCGGCCCGCACGACCCTGCGCCGCCCACCGCCCTGCTGCCGGTCGGAGGAACGGAACTTCTGCGACGTCTGCTCACGCACGGGTCGACTCCTGGGTGTTCGTCGGGAAACAGCGGTTCGTGCTGGTCCCAGCGTGTCCGGGAGTGATCGTCCGGGGCGATCCTGCTACCCGCCCGGGCGCGGGTGGGGCTAACCCCCCGGTCGGCCCGCCCGATCGGGAACCGGGGGTGCGGACGAAGGCCCGGGGAAGGGCGTCGGCGTCAGACGGCGGGGGTGTCGGTGTCGGTGTCGGTATCGGCGGAGGTGCCGGTGCCGGCGTCAGCTGAAGGCTCGGCGGAGGTGTCGGTGGGGCTGTCGGTGCGGGCGGGGCTCGGTCTTCTTCGCATGGTGGGCTCCCAACGGTTCGACGCTGTCTGCCCCGGACACTAGTCATGGACGCGTCATGTTGAAAGGGGGCGTACGGGAGCAGTCGACCGAGCCCCGAACGCGCCGGTGCTCACGCGGCCGGTGGGAGCCGCCGGAGGTGTCAGCCGCCGAGGCTCGCGCGGACGGCCTCGACCAGGCGATCGGCCCGGGCGTCGCCGTGACCGATCATGCGGTTCGCCGTGTAGGCGAAGCCGATGCCGAACTCGTCGTCACCGAAGGCGAACTGGCCGCCGGCGCCGTCGTTGCCGAAGCTGCGGGCGCCGAGCATCGGCCGGAACGACGGCGAGGGGAGCAGCACTCCCGAGCCCCAGCGGGCCCCCAGGTCGAATCCCAGGAAGCCCGCGCCGGAGGAGAGTTCGCGGACGGCGTCGGTGACGGTCGCCGGGGAGAGCAGCCGTTCGCTCCGCCCGCCCGAGCCGTCCTCGATGCCGGTGACGGCGGCCGCGTACAGCCCGGCCAGACCGGTCGCGGAGGCGACGGCGCCCGCGCCCGGCAGCTCGACGGCGTGCAGCGCCGGGTCGTTCCACCCGTGCGGCTCGTCCAGGCCGGGGAAGGCGAGCGCGCCGTTCATCGTCACGATGCGGGTCAGCAGATGCTCCGGGCCGGGCATCGGGCGGCGGCCCTCGGCCTCCACCAGTCGCGCCAGCCGGCCGTGTTCGGTCTCGGGCAGGCCGATCCAGGCGGACAGGCCGAGCGGGTCACCGATCGCCCGGCGGAAGTAGGCGCCCGGGGTGAGACCGGTGATCCGTCGGACCACCTCGCCGAGCAGGAAGCCGAAGACATGGCCGTGGTACTCGTACGTCGCGCCCGGCTCCCAGAGCGGCTGCTGCTCCTCGACGGCGCGGACGACGGGCGCCCAGGCGGCGATCTCCTCGAAGGAGAGGACGGCGTCCAGGGCCGGCAGGCCGGCCCGGTGGCCGAGCACCATCCGGCAGGTGATCGTCTCCTTGGCGTGCTGCCGCTCGCCCGGCCGGGCGAACTCGGGCCAGTAGCGGCTCACCGGGGCGTCGAGGTCGAGCAGCCCCTGCTGCGCGAGGAGGTGGACGGAGATCGCGACGAGGCCCTTGGCGCAGGAGAAGACCGGGACGACGGTGTCGGCCTGCCACGGGCGGCCGGTGCGCTCGTCCGTGGTGCCGCCCCAGAGCTCGACCACCTTGCGGCCGCCGGCGAACACCGTGACGGCGGAGCCGAGTTCGGGGAAATCGGCGTAGTTGCGGGCGAACGCGTCGGCGACTGCCCCGAACCGCTCGTCGGCCCACCCCTGGAACTGCTGCATCGGTCCCGCTCCTCCGTGCGCGGCCGCGGTGCGGCCAAGATCGTCGACCGGGCAACGGTACGGCGCGGGCGGTCCGGGTACGAGCGATTTTCGGCGGCCATGCGGGTCAGGGCGAGGGGGCGGGATCAGGCGGGCACCGCGGGTGTGCGCGGGTGGCTCACCCGGTCGGTGGAGTGATGTCGGCCCGGCCGTGCCGCGTCCGGCCCGGGCGCGGCGGCTCTCTCCGAGCAGGGCCGGATCAGTCCGGCGTGATGCCGGTGAGGACAGCGAGAACGGCGAGACGAATGCGGTTGTCCCGGCCCGTCTTCGCCATCAGGCTCGCCACATGCGTCTTCACGGTGGTGACCCCGAGATGCAGCCGGTCGGCGATCTCCTTGTTGGACAGGCCCACGCCGAGCAGGCCGAGTACCTCCCGTTCGCGCGGGGCCGGGTCGTCGTCGTCACCGGGGCGGGGCGGGGCGGGGCGCGCAAGCCCGAGCCCCTGCCGACGTTCTTCGAGCAGGTCGTGAACCTGGTCCGACCGCACGCACCCGGTGCTGCGATCGCGTTCAACACCAGCGGCGGCGACAGCGTCGAGGCGGACCGGCGGGGGCTGTGAGCCCGGCCCCGGGCGCCACCGTCATCGCACCCGCATTTCGACGAGCCGTCAGGACTGTGCCGCCGACGTCAGCATGGCCGTGATCACCCGGTGCAGTGAGCGGTCGAAGACGGTGTCCGGGTCGGCGGGCGGGGCGGCCGTCGCGAACGCCGCGGCCAGGTGCGGGTAGGCGCCGCTCGTCGCGGCCCTGGTCAGGTAACCCACCAGCTCGCCCTGCCACTTGGCGTCCGAGGCGGCCGTCCGCTCGTACTGCGCGTACTGGCAGACGAACCCGTTGAGCAGCGCCATGCCTTCCATCCGCGCGGCGCCGTCCAGGCCGCTCGGCTCGGTGACGGCCAGGAAGTGGTCGGTGTAGCGCAGGGCGTTCGGGCCGATGCCCGGCCGTGCGATCACCAGGGCGGGCAGCCACGGGTGCCGGCGCATGATGGCGAGCTGCTGGTGGGCGAGCCGGCGGAGGTCCTCGCGGCAGTTCCCGGTGGGGGAGATGGCGGTGAACTCGTACTCGGCGGCCGCCGCGTCGAGCATCAGGTCGAGCAGGTGCTCCTTCTTCGGGACGTAGTTGTACAGCGACATCGTCCCGGCGCCGAGCGCGGCCGCCACCCGACGCATGGAGGCCGCGTCCAGCCCCTCGGCGTCCGCGATGGCGATCGCCGCGGCGGCGATCGAGGCGCGGCTGTGGGCCGGCCTGGGGCCGCGGCCGGTGCGCTCGGGGCGCAGCCAGATCAGCTCGGGGGCTTCGGCGGTCACGGGGGGCGGGGGCGGGGGGCTGGCGGGGGGCTGGCGGGACGGCACTGGGAGATCACCTCGGTTACCCATCTTAGATACGTACGGCGTACGTAGTACGATGCGTGCGCAGGTGCTTCTACGTACGCTGTACCTAGAGAGGGGCAGAGCCATGTCGGACACCAGCCGGCCCGCCGTCGAAATGGCGGGCGTGGTGAAGCGATTCGGAACCACCGAGGCCCTGCGCGGCCTCGACCTCACCGTCCCGGCCGGCACCGTCTGCGGCCTGCTGGGCCCGAACGGCGCCGGCAAGACCACCGCCGTCCGCGTCCTCGCCACCCTGGTCGCCCCCGACCGCGGCACCGCCCGGGTCGCCGGGTACGACGTCGTCCGCGAGGCCGAGGCCGTGCGGCGCAGCATCGGCCTGGCCGGGCAGCACGCCGCCGTCGACGAGGGCGTCACCGGCCGCGACAACCTCCGGCTGCTCGGACGGCTGCACCACCTCGGCGCCCGGGCGGCCCGGACCCGCGCGGACGAACTGCTCGAACGCCACGGCCTCGCCGAGGCCGGCGACCGCCTGGTCCGCACCTACTCCGGCGGTATGCGGCGCCGGCTCGACCTGATCGCCAGCCTGGTCACCGGCCCGCCCCTGCTCTTCCTGGACGAGCCGACCACCGGTCTCGACCCGCGTGGCCGACAGGGCGTCTGGGACGCGGTCAAGGACTTGGCCGACGGCGGGACGACCGTCCTGCTCACCACCCAGTACCTGGAGGAGGCCGACCGGCTGGCCGACGACATCGTGGTCGTCGACCACGGCGCCGCGATCGCCACCGGACCGCCGCACCGGCTCAAGGCGGCGATCGGCACCCGGATCTCGGTCACGCTCGCCGAGTCGCCGGACGCCGGCCGGCTCGGTTCCGCCGCCGTGGTGCTGGCCGCCCTGGCGAAGAACGGTGACGTGGTGGCGGACCACGCCGAGCGGACCGTCACCGTGGTCACCCGGCCGGGCGTGGAGGTGCTGCTGCCCAGGCTGGTGCGGGAGTTGGACGCGGTGGGTGTGGTGGCCCGCGACGTCGCACTGCGCCCGCCGTCGCTGGACGACGTGTTCCTCGCCCTCACCGGTGGTGCTGCCGGTGGTACCGGCGGTGCTGGCGGTGTCGGTGCTGCCGGTGGAACCGGCGCGCTCGGGGTGGTCGCCTGATGGCCACCGTCCACGTCGCCCCTCCCGTGCTCTCCGCCCCGGGTCGGCTGCTCAGCGACACCTGGTCCGCGATGCTCCGCGTGCTGCTCGCCTACCGCCGCTCGCCCGGCCTCCTGGCCGCCTCGCTGGCGGTGCCGGTGGTGATGGTGGTGATCTTCGGTTATGTCTTCGGCAGTGCCATCCGGGTGCCCGGCGGCGGCAACTACCGCGAGTTCCTGATGCCCGGCCTGTTCGCCATGGTGGCCGTCAACGGCATGATGCCCACCATGATCGGCGCCGCCCGCGACGTCGGGCGCGGAGTGACCGACCGGCTGCGGTCGATGCCGCTCTCGCGCACCGGCCTGCTGCTCGGCCAGAACCTGGCGGACCTGCTGGTCAGCACCATCGTGCTGGCGCTGGTGGCCGCCGTCGGCCTGGCAGCCGGCTGGCGGATCAGGGGCGGATTCGCCGACGCCGCCGAGGCGTTCGCACTCCTGCTGCTGTTCCGCTTCGTGATGACCTGGGTCGGCACGCTCGTCGGGCTGGCCGTCGGCAGGGAGGAGACGGCCGGCCAACTCGCCGTCGGCCTCTTTCCGCTGGCGATGGTGACCAACGCGTTCGTGCCTACCGGCGGCATGCCCGGTTGGCTGCGGACGATCGCCGACGGGAATCCGGTCAGCGCCGTGGTGCAGGCCTGCCGCGAGCTGTTCGGCAACCCGTCGGCGCCCGGCCCGGCCTGGCCGATGCAGCACGCGGTGCCCGCCACCCTGCTCTGGTGCGCGGTGCTGCTGGCACTCTGCGGGCCGCTCGCGGTACGGAGGTTCGCCAGTCACGGGCGCTGAATTCGGCGCTCACGTCAGGCCGACCGGCACGTTCGAGGTCCGGTCGGTGGAATGTGCTGGACACCCGGGCCGGTGCGGCAGAGGGTGGGCACCATGGAGTTCACCCATCTCGGCCGTACCGGCCTGACCGTCTCCCGACTCTGCCTGGGCACCATGAACTTCGGCCCGCACACCGCGGAGTCCGACGCCCACCAGATCATGGACACCGCCCACGAGCGGGGCATCAACTTCTTCGACACCGCCAACGCCTACGGCCGTGACGACGAGGGCAACCTGAAGGGCCGCACCGAGGAGATCATCGGCAGATGGTTCGCCCAGGGCGGCGGCCGCCGCGAACGGACGGTGCTCGCCACCAAGGCGTACGCCCCGATGGGCGACTGGCCCAACGAGGGCCGGCTCTCCGCCCTCGCCATCCGTCGCGCCGTCGAGGACAGCCTGCGCCGCCTGAACACCGACCACATCGACCTGTACCAGATGCACCACATCGACCGGGACACGCCCTGGGAGGAGATCTGGCAGGCGATGGAGGTCCTGGTCACCCAGGGCAAGATCATCTACGTCGGGTCCAGCAACTTCGCCGGCTGGCACCTCGCCCAGGCCCAGGAGGCCGCCCGCTCCCGGCACTTCCTGGGCCTGGTCAGTGAGCAGTCCCTCTACAACCTGATCGACCGCACGATCGAGCTGGAGGTCATCCCCGCCCTCCAGCACTACGGCCTCGGCCTTCTGCCGTGGTCCCCGCTGCGCAGCGGCCTGCTCGGCGGCGTCCTGCGCAAGCTGAACGAGGGCGCGGCCGTCCGCGGCGCCACGGGCCACGCGAGTGAGATCCTGGCGGCCAACCGCGAGCGCATCCAGGCTTACGAGGACTTCGCCGCCGAACTCGGCGCCGACCCGGCCGATCTCGCCCTCGCCTGGCTGCTCACCCGCCCCGCCGTCACCGCCCCCATCGTCGGCCCCCGCACCCTCGCCCACCTCGACGCCGCCGTCGCCGTGTTCGACCTCAAGCTGGACCAGAAGACCCTCGGCCGACTCGACGAGATCTTCCCCGGCCACCAGCCGGCCCCGGAGGACTACGCCTGGTAGGCCCGACACCGCCCACGGACCCGCCCGGGCCTCGGACGAGGCCCGGGCGGCCGCTGTGCCTCCTCAGGCCGCTGTGTGTTCTCGGCCCACTGTGTGTTCTCGGGCCACTGGGCGTCTCACTCGGCTGTGCGTCTCAGCCCTCCCCGTCGAGCAGCAGCCTCGCGGCCACCGTCGCCCCGTCGGTGCGGACGGTGCCGGCGACGGCGGTCGCCCGTGCGCGGGTCTCGGAGGTCAGGGCCGCCTTGAGCGCCGTCGACAGGGACTCGGTGGTCGGGGCCTGGTCGTCGTGCGCCACCCCGACGCCCAGGTCGGCCATCCGGCCGGCCCAGTACGGCTGGTCCGCCCCCTGGGGCACCACCACCTGCGGCACGCCGGCCAGGGCCGCGGTCGTCGTCGTGCCCGCGCTGCCGTGGTGCACGACGGCGACCGAACGGCGGAACAGCGCCTGCTGGTTGACCTCGCCGACGACGAAGCAGTCGTCCCGGTCGTCGATCGGGGCCAGCCCGGCCCAGCCACGGGCGAGGACCACCCGGCGGCCCTGCGCGCGGATCGCCTCGACGGCCGCCCGGGCGACCTCCTCCGGGGCGCTCACGGGGGTGCTGCCGAAGCCCACGTACACCGGCGCCGCGCCGGCGTCGAGGAACTCCACCAGGTCGGCGGGGAGGGGGCGTTCGTCCGGCAGGATCCAGGCACCGGTCTGCACCACGCCGAGCTCCGTCGGCTGCCACGGGGACAGCACCGGGTCGGTGGCCAGCCACGGCCGGTCGGTGAAGGCGAAGTCACGGACGCCGTCGACCGGTGGCAGGCCGAACGACGCCCGCTGGGTGTTGAGCTCCTCGCCGAACATCGTGTTCGCGATCCGGGCGTCCACGTCCCAGAGTGCCCGGTTGTCGGTCGCGTCCTCGGGCAACGGCCGGCCCCGCCGCGCGGGAGGCCGGCGGTACGGTGACGGCAGGCTGACCGGCTGGTGGCTCGCGTGCACGTAGCGGATGCCCAGCTTCTCGGCCACCGAGCGCGCGCCGGCCGTGGCCGGCAGCGGACCGGTCGCCACCAGTGCGTCGCTTCCCTGCGCCACCGCGGCGACCGTGTCGAACTGCGCGGCCATCAACTCGGCCATGCGCTGCGCCAGACCCTCCGCCGACCCCGGCGTCACCGTGGTCACCAGCGGGCGCACCGGCCGGCCGGTCGGCACCACCTCCACGCCGACCCCGGCCAGCCGCTCCGTGAACTCCTCGTCCGGTGGCGCGCACACCCGCACCTGCGCACCCAGCTCCCGCAGCCGCACCGCGAGTCCCACCATCGGCTCGACGCCCCCGCGCGCCCCGTACGTCGACAACACCACGCGCATGCCAGTACTCCCCGTTTCGCCGGCTCCGTGCTCAGGTCGGCGATTCTGCGGCATGACCGGGGCCTTGCCGCAAGGCCCCCCGTGCGCTATATGTTGATCATGGCAAGGAGGCGACACGCTCCTTCCTCGTGTTCGGCGTGTGCAGCGTGTTTCTCTTGCGTCCGCCGTGTTCGATGCGGACGGACCGCCTGCCCCTCCCCGGGCCTGGCGAAGCGGCGGCGAGCCGAGCCGCCCATCCCGGTCCTTCGGCGTACTCGCCGGTCACCCCGGTGGGCTGTGGTAGCACTAGCTGGCATGACGGAGAGGCCTGCCGAGCGCGGCAGCTATCACCACGGGGCCCTGCCCGAGGCGCTGGTCGCGGCGGCGTTCGCGCTGCTGGACGAGGAGGGGCCGGCGAAGGTCACCATGCGCGAGGTGGCACGGCGGGCGGGGGTGTCGGCGGGCGCACCGTTCCGGCACTTCCCGGACCGGCAGGCGCTGCTGACGGAGGTGGCGGACCGGGTGCTGGCCGACTTCGAGCGCTGGCAGCTCGCCGAGATCGAGCGGAGCGGGGGCCCGGCGATGAAGGCGCTCGGGCTCGGGTTCATCCGGTACGCGATTCGCCACCCGTACCGGTTCGAGCTGGTCCGCTCGCGGGTGTTCACGGCTTCCCGGCAGCCCGAGCTGCGGGAGCGGCTCTCCGGGATCGACGAGGCGCTCATCGAGTTCATCGTCGCGGACCAGGAGGCGGGCCGGCTGCGCCCCGGCGATCCGGCCCTGGTGGGGCTGGCCGGGCAGGCGCTGGTGTACGGGCTCGCGCAGATGATCGTCGACGGGTACCTGCCGGCGGAGAAGGCGGAGGAACTGGCCGAGCAGGTGGTGGACACCTTCGGCCAGGGGGTCGGTAACCGTCGCTGACCCCTGACGTCAACCACCGCTCACTGCACAGGATTTGAGGGTGCGCGGAGCCTTGACCGGGCTCTCGGCCGCTGATGTAATCACCGCTTACATGGGTGGAGGAGAGAGCTGGAGGAACACATGTTCGCCAAACCGACTCCGGGATACACCACCGCGGCCGTCACCGGGGACACCGTGGTGCTGCTGATCGGGATGCGCATCAACCGCTTCTGGGCCGTCCACCACTGGATCCCGGTGATGGCGGCCATGTTCCGGATGCTCCACGACCTGGCCAAGGAGCCGGAGCGGGGGCTGCGCGGACGCATCCTGCTGACCGCCTCGCCGCGGACGTACTACGTCGTCCAGTACTGGGAGTCCAAGGAGAGGCTGTACGACTACGCGGCCGCGCCGGACGCCTTCCACCACAAGGCGTGGGGGATCGCCAACCGCAAGATACGCGCCGGGAAGGTGCGCCAGTACGTGGGGCTCTGGCACGAGACGTACATCGTGCCGGAGGGTTCGTACGAGGCGATCTACTTCGACATGCCGCCCTTCGGGCTGGCGGGGGCCCACGGCTCGCTGCCGGTCGAGCGCCGGGGGCGGCGCGCGGCGGACCGGCTCGCCTACCGCTCGCGGACCGAGGGCGGGGAGCAGCAGGTGGAGGAGCCGGGGGCGGGGTCGGGGAAGCAGCCGGGTGAGGCGTCCGGGGCGGAGCCGGCCGCTTGGCGACGGTAGCGGCCGGGGAGCGGCGTCGGCGGCCTGTGGTCAGTTCAGCAGGCCGCCCATGTGCGCGTCGTCGGCGAGGAGTTGCCAGGAGTGGCCCGGTGTCGCGAAGGCCTCCGGGTCGATGGCGGCGATCACGTCCTCGACCACGCCGCTCAGCAGCGACTGCGGGTCGAAGACCTCCCAGCTGCCGGCCGCGCGCCCGTACTCCCAGCGGCGCCACTCGGCGCGCAGCCGCTCGCAGACCCAGAGCGAGTACAGCAGGGCGGACAAGTCCCGGTTGAGGTAGGCCTCCGGCTCGCCGGCCTCGTTCCAGTCGGGCAGCTCCAGCCGGCCGGTGGCGCCGTCGAGGGCTACCACGAGGTCGTCGGGCCAGTCGCCGACGGCGAGGTGGTCGCGCTGGTGGTCGCGGTTCTGCGGCGAGACGCCGGGGCGGTCGCTCCGGGCGTCGAGCGGGAAGCCGTCCGAGGGTGTGGCCACGGATGTGTGTGCGGGAGCGTCCGAAGGCGCGTCCGGGGTGAAGTGCTCCGGGTAGGCCTCGGCCATCGTGCGCAGCGGCTCGTCGTCGGAGACGGTCAACAGCCCGCCGCCGAGGGGCAGTCCGACCTCGGCGAGCAGTCGCCTGGTGGGTCCATGGGTGAGCCGGTCGGGCAGTTCCTCCGGGCGGTAGCGGCGGACCAGCCCGTCGGCCCCGAGCGCGGCGAGGTCCTGGACCAGCTCCGGCCCGAGCTCGTACGCGAGCGCGCCCGGGCCACCGGGGAGCGCACCCCAGGAGAGGGAGCGCACCAGCAGGGCCGTGTCCCAGTGCGGGGGAGCGTCGTCGGCGCGGTCGAACAGTTCCGGGTCGATCGCGCGCATCCGCCGCCGGGCGACCCCGACCACCTCCGCGACCACCGCCGGCCCCCGGTACCCGTCGAGCGCGGCGGGCTCCGCCGCAGCCACGGCCACGGCGTCGACCTCGCGCATCAGCTCGACCAGCGCGGGAAGGCTGGAGGCGATCAGATCGCGTCGCAGCCCGTCGTGGCGGCCGCCACGACGCCGGGCCGCGAGGAAGACCTCGCCCGTCGCCCCGTCCAGCAGGACGGCGTCGCCCTCGTAGTCGGTGGCGGCGACGTACCCCGTCTCGCCCAGGACGAACAGCCGCTCGGTCGGGCCTGAGCCCAGCACCCCGAGCGGGGGCGCGTCCAGGGCGGCGAAGTCCAGGAAGGCGCCCTTCTCGGGCAGCCCCTCCCCGGCCAGGAAGGTCCGGCTGGGCTGGTGGGACAACTCCTCCGGCAGGCCTGCCGACCCCAGGCGCAGGCGCCCGTCCCAGTGCGCCTCGATGTTCATGCCCGGCCACTCCTCCCCAACCGATGATCCCGATCGACCGTAGCGGGCACCACCGACAATCCGGCGGGACGGGGGACGGGGGACGGGGGACGGGGGACGGGGGACGGGGGAGGAGTCGGAGCGAGTGTCGCGGCCCTGCGGTGGCCGAGCGGCGTGAGAGCGTCGGGGGATGGTGGAAGGCGGCGGCCGGGCGGCCGTGGTGCACGAGGTGCCGTACTACGCGCAGTGGGAGTCCCCGGAGCTGGTACGGGAGATCATCGAAGGCTCGGTGGGTGCGGCGGACGATCCGCGCTGGGGGCAGTCGGGGGCGGCGACACCGGAGGAGTACGCGTACTGGTCCTGGCGGCTGTGCGGGGTGGCCTGCCTGCGGATGGCGCTCGACTGCTGGTGGGGTGTGGCGCCGCCGCAGGTCGAGCTGGCGGCGGAGTGCCTGGCGGCCGGCGCGTACGAGCGGGACGGTGAGCGGCTCCGCGGGCTGATCCACACGCCGTTCGCCGCGTACGTCCGCGAACGGTGGGGCCTGGCCGCGCAGGCACGGGAGTTGACGGCCGAGGAGGTGGCGGGCGAGGTGACCGACGGGCGGCTGGTCATGCTGTCGGTGCACCCCGAGATCCGCGCACCGGACGGCCCCGAGCCGCACCGGCGCGGCGGACACCTGGTCCTGGCGGTGGGCGTCACGGGTACGGCGCTGGTGATCCACAACCCGTCCGGGTTCGCGGCGGAGTCGCAGGCCTACGCGCACGTGCCGTGGCGGCGGCTCGACCGGTTCTACGCGGGCCGGGGGATCGTGCTCGGCCCGCCGGAACGCGCCCGCCCGGCCGGCGGGGCAGCGCCGGAGGAGGCGGACGGGGCGCAGGAGGACGGGAGTTGAGGGGGCCGGACCGCGGCGCCGGCTGGACCACGGCGCCGGCTTGACCACGGCTCCGGCGACGGCCCGGCGCCGGAGCCCGTCCACCGGGTTGCGCACCCTGCCGAGGAGGTCCGGGCCGGAGGCCGCCCCCTGCCCCTGGCCCCCGGCACCCGGCCCCTGCGACTCGGGTGCCGGGTGCCGGGTGCCGGGTCGTGCGTCAGGGTCCCGGGCTTCGGGTGCCGGGCCGTCAGGCGTCAGGCCGTCGTGGCCGGCAGGC
The DNA here is from genome assembly GCF_040655255.1 of Kitasatospora sp. NPDC050463. Taxonomy (NCBI): domain Bacteria; kingdom Bacillati; phylum Actinomycetota; class Actinomycetes; order Kitasatosporales; family Streptomycetaceae; genus Kitasatospora; species Kitasatospora sp. NPDC050463. The sequence goes on along the minus strand of NZ_JBFAJO010000045.1, from coordinate 49,158 downwards.
CGATCGGGTTGATCGGCGGCAGCGAGCTGCGACAGAGCGCGGAGATCGGTGTGAGGGCGGCGGCGAGCCGGTCGAGTTCGGCGCGCGGGTGACTCTCCCAGACCCGGGCGGCGGCCAGGTCGGTGGCGGCCTCCAGGGACTGGTGGCGGATCCGGCCGCACTCGGTGATGGTGCCGCGCTCGGTCAGCCAACCGCGTTCCACCAGGCGGGCGGTGGCGGCCGCCCACTCCTCGTCGGTCCAGCCGCGCAGGGGCTGCAGCACCTCGCGGCGGACGTCCAGCGCGCAGCGCACCACCAGCGCCTCGCAGCCGTCCAGCCCGGCGGAGACCAGCGCGGCGACATGGCCGTCGCCGCGGTGCTCGCGCATCACGGTGGCGGCCTGCCAGAGGCGCCCGTACAGGCCGGTCGGCCGGGGGACGGCGGCGTTGGCGGCGGCCAGGACCCGGCCCGCGCAGTCGAGGCGGTCGACGGCCCGCTCCAGCAGGTCCGCCACCAGCTCGACCTGCACCGGCTCCACGTGCTCCAGCAGCCGCGCGAGTGCCGCCGACGAGCCCTTGACCCGGGCGGCCAGGGCGGTGTCCGGATCCACCAGCTTCCAGACGTCCGGCAGGGCGCGCTCCACCGCGGAGGGAGCGAAGTTGAAGAACGCGGCGATCACCGGCGGCGCGTCGACCGCGCCCAACGGCGCCGACCGGCCGGCGAAGTAGCCGCGCCAGCCGCCGCGCAGCCCGGCGTCCTCGAACGCCGCGCGGCCCTCGGGCGAGAAGTAGGTGACGGCGTGCACCGGCTCGAAGAGCCACCACAGGGCGCGGGCGGGATGGACCAGATCGGCCAACGGAAGACCTTCCTCGACATGGGCGTGGCGGGTGTGTGCGAAAGCTGGAGGGAGCGGGTCGGACGGTGAAGGGGGACGGCGGGGCGGGCGCGGACCGGTGTGGGCGAGCGCGGGCGGGGTGGACGGGCGTCGGGCGGGGAGCTGTGGGGCGGACTGTGCGGAGGGTGTGTGGTGGAAATGGAGCGGGAACGAGGGCGGCCGGAGGCGCGAACGCCGGGTTTCACAGGGCTGATGACCACGGCGGCGGTCACGGTAACCCTCTGGCGGGTGTGATGCGGGTCACGGGGAGGTCTCACTGTTCAGTTCCCGCCGACTCCCCGCGAGATGATGGGGCGAGGTGCCCGCTCCAGGTGCCGGAACCCTCGTAGGAAGCATCGGAAATGGCGCAGATCAACCCCAGCATCCTGTCCGCGGACTTCGCCAGGCTCGCCGACGAGGCCGAGGCCGTCAGGGGTTCGGACTGGCTGCACGTGGACGTGATGGACAACCACTTCGTGCCCAACCTGACCCTGGGTGTCCCGGTGGTCGAGGCACTCGCCCGCGCCACCGGCACCCCGCTGGACTGCCACCTGATGATCGAGGAGCCGGACCGCTGGGCCCCGCAGTACGTCGAGGCCGGCGCCGGGTCCGTCACCTTCCACGTCGAGGCCGCGGCGGCGCCCGTCCGCCTCGCCCGGGAGATCCGGGCCAAGGGCGCCCGCGCGTCCATGGCGCTCAGGCCGGCCACCCCGATCGAGCCGTACGAGGACCTGCTGCCCGAGCTGGACATGCTGCTGATCATGACGGTCGAGCCGGGCTTCGGCGGCCAGGCCTTCCTCGACATCATGCTGCCGAAGATCCGCCGCACCCGGCAGCTGATCGACAAGCACGGCCTGGAGCTGTGGCTGCAGGTGGACGGCGGGGTCTCGGCGAGCACCATCGAACGCTGCGCCGAGGCGGGCGCGGACGTCTTCGTGGCCGGCTCCGCGGTGTACGGCGCGCAGGACCCGGCCGAGGCCGTCACCAAGCTGCGCGCGCTCGCGGACGCGGCGACCGCGGACGCCTGGTGGGCCTGCAAGCACTGAAGTACCCGGGGACACCGCCCCCGACCTGCGGTGACGAGTTGTTGATCAGCTGTGACGGACACGGTGCGGCCCGACGGGCCGGCCCGACGTACAGTGCTGGCTGACTGTCGGAGGGGAGAACCGTGGACCTGGACCACCAGGGGAGTGGGCACGCCGGAGTGGCTGCCGGTGCGGGTGCGGGTGCCGGAGCGGGTGCCGGAGCCGGTGCCGGTGCCGGAGCGGGCGTCGGAGCCGGCGCCGTCGCGCGCGCCGTGGCCGTGCCGCCGCCGCCCGTCTCGCCGCCGTTCGCGGTGCCGCCGCCCGTCTCGCCGCCGCCGCCCGCGGTGCCGCCCGTGATCGGGCCGGGCGCGGGTGGGGCCGGCAGGGGAGCGCCTGCAGGAGCGTTCGGCCCGGGGACGCTCGGGCGGCGCCGGCTGCTCAGGGCCGGCCTCGGCCTCGGCGGCCTGGCCGTCATCGGTACCGGCACGGCGGTGGCCCTGTCCGGCGGTTCGTCGGACCCGACCGCGCCCGGCGGTTCCGGTGGCCCGGGCACGCCCTCCGGCGCCGGTACGACCTCGGCCGCGGCGCCCACCGGTACGGTGTCACCGTCGGCCGCCACGGCCGTCGTCCCCTCGCTCCGCAATGAGGAGCAGCGCTCGGCGGCCCGGAACGGCGCCGCGGTGAAGATGATCACGATCGTCCCGCAGGGCATCGCCCGCCCGGCCGACCTGCCGGTCTGCGTCGCCCTGCACGGGCGCGGCGCCACCGCCCAGGCGTGGACCGACCTCGGGCTGCCGCAGATCCTGGTCGCCGCCATCGCGGCCGGCGTCCCCCCGTTCGCGGTGGTCGCCGTCGACGGCGGCGACGCCACCTACTGGCGGCGCACGCCGTCCGGCGACGACCCGCAGAAGATGCTGCTGGACGAGCTGCCCGGCTGGCTCGCCACGCAGGGGCTGCGCGCACCCGAGGCGGCGATGGGCATATCGATGGGCGGCTTCGGCTCGCTCCGCTACGCCCGCAACCGGGGCGCCGGCTTCGGCCCGGTCGCGGTGCTCAGCCCGGCACTGTTCCGCAGCTGGGGGGACGCCAAGGCGGTGGGCGTCTTCAAGGACGAGGCCGACTGGCGCGAGAACGAGCCGCTGCTCCACCAGGACCAGCCGCACGGCCGCCCGATCGGCGTCTGGTGCGGCACCGAGGACCCGTTCTGCGACGCGGCCCGCAAGCTCGCCGGCGACACCGTCCAGGCCCGCTTCACCCCCGGAGCGCACGACGCGGCGTACTGGCGCAAGGTCCTGCCGGACGCGGTCGCCTTCCTCGGCCACGCCCTGGCGGGTCGCGCCGCCGGCTGACCTGCTCGGCGGGTGACGTCCTCGGCCGGCTGACGGGCTCGGGAGCTGACCTGCTCGGCGGCTGACGTCCTCGGGAGCTGACGGGCTCGCTGGGTGGCCGTCGGGGGCCCGTACCCGCGGGCCGTGTCGGCCGCAGGTGGAGGAACGCCCCGGGGTGGTGGATGATCGTTGCCGACGACCCCCGGCCCCGGACCGTACGTCCCCGGCCGGCCCCGACCCGTACGGTGGTGGATCCGCGACATGAGCAACCTCGACCAGAAGCCCGCTCCGACCTCCTGCGGCGGCGAGGCCGGTGCCGGACCGGTACGCGAACTGCTGACCGGGCGCCAGGTCCCGCTCGGCGAGAGCACCGTCGTGCGCCGGCTGCTGCCCAACCTCGGCCGCCGGATGGTCGGCGCCTGGTGCTTCGTCGACCACTACGGCCCCGACGACATCGCCGACGAGCCCGGCATGCAGGTCCCGCCGCACCCGCACATGGGCCTGCAGACGGTCAGCTGGCTCCACCAGGGCGAGGTCCTGCACCGCGACAGCCTCGGCAGCCTGCAGACCGTCCGCCCCTACGAGTTGGGCCTGATGACCTCCGGCCGGGCGATCTCCCACTCCGAGGAGTCCCCGCGCGAGCACGCCCGCTTCCTGGAGGGCGCCCAGCTCTGGGTCGCCCTCCCGGACGCCCACCGGCACACCGCTCCCGCCTTCGAGCACCACGCGGACCTGCCCGTCGTCACCGCCCCCGGCCTGCGTGGCACCGTCATCCTGGGCAGCCTCGACACCGCGACCTCTCCCGGCACCGCCTACACCCCCCTGGTCGGCGCCGACCTCGCCCTCACCGAGGGCGCCGACCTCAAGCTCCCCCTGGAGCCCGGCTTCGAGTACGCCGTGCTCGCCATGTCCGGCAGCGTCGACGTCGACGGCGTCCGCGTCGAACCGGGCTCCATGCTCTACCTCGGCACCGACCGCCGCGAACTCCCCCTCCTCGCCCGCACCGACGCCGCCGTCCTCCTCCTCGGCGGCGAACCGTTCGAGGAGAAGCTGGTCATGTGGTGGAACTTCATCGGGCGGTCCGGCGAGGAGATCGTCCAGGCACGGAACGACTGGGAGAAGAGCTCACGCTTCGGCGAGGTACACGGCTACGACGGTGCCCGGCTGCGGGCGCCCGGGCTCCCCGACATCCCGCTGAAGGCCCGGGGCCGGGTGCGCTGACCTGCGAAAAGGGTGGGAGGAGGTGCGTGGGTGGGGCCCGCGAGGTCGTTGTGTCTACAGTTCCGGATGGTGGCTGACCGGGCCTCCGTGAGGCCGTTCGGGAGAGGGCCGTTTTACGCGCTGCCCCGCGACCCACCGCACACTATGGAGAGGACGGCTGGGGGCTAGGAATGAGCCTCGGTGGGCGAGGCCGATACCAGCGGACGCGCTCGCCCGCTAGGGGGTCGTGAAGCAGGCCGTGGGGGAGGAACCGCCAGGAAGATCGAGTGCTCCGTCGAGCATTCCCGTGTGCTTGTATGCGGTGTCCTGACTTCCCGCGGGGCGGGGATCTTGACCTCGGAATCCTGCTGCTTGGCTTCGCACATCTTCTTCTGAGAGTCGTACAGCCCTCCCGAGTTGACCAGCGTGGCGCGAGTTGATCGGCGGCTGCCGGCGGGCGTTCGGCGCAACATTTCGCGCGGCCGGATGCGTGACTACTGATGGCGTCGGTACGACGGCGCCGGGAATCGGGGCAGGGGGCCGGGATCGGATGTCACCGGAACGTGAGAGTCAGTTCGACGAGTTCGTCGCGGCGCGCTACGCGGCGCTGCGCCGCACGGGGTATCTGCTGTGCGGGGACTGGCACCGGGCCGAGGACCTGGTGCAGGCCACGCTGATCAAGCTGTACGCGCGCTGGTCCCGCCTGCGGGACCCGCAGTCCGCGGCGGGCTACGCCCGCACCACGCTGACCCGCACCTACATCGATGGTCGGCGCCGGCGTTCCAGCGGTGAACTCACCGGGCTGGACCTGCCGGAGCAGGCCGCGGCCGGGCCGGACAGCGACCGACGGCTCGCACTGCTGGCGGCGTTGGCCCAGGTGTCGCCCCGCTACCGGGCCGTCCTGGTGCTGCGCTACTGGGAGGACCAGAGCATCGAGGAGACCTCGGCGATCCTCGGTGTGAGTACCGGAGCCGTGCGCTCCGACGCACACCGGGGCCTGGCCCAGCTGCGGGCGATCCTCGGTGAGTCGCTCAGCGACATCGCCGCAATCTGACGCGGGGAGAGGAGAGAGGCATGACATCGCAGAACGACGCCGAGCGGGTTCACCGGATGACCGCCGCCCTGTTCCAGGAGGTGCTGGCGCAGCCGGAGCCGGACCCGCCGCAGGTGCTGGGCGAGGTGCGGAGAGGCGGTCGCAGGTTGCGCCGCAGGAGGCGGCTGGCGGTCGGGGCGGGCGCGCTGGTCGTGCTGGCGCTGTGCGGGGCGGGCGCGGTGGTCGCGGTGGAATCGCGCCCGACGTCGGTGGGGCCGGCGGCCGGGGGCACGGGCGGACCGGAGCACCAGGACGGCATGGACCAGCTCGACAAGGTGCACGACCGGATGCTCGCCGCGCTGCGGGCGAACCTGCCGGCGGGCTACGTGAACGTCGTCGACGGCAGCGGCCCGACCACTTTCGGGCTGGTCCGCCCGGACGGAGGCACAGTGGCGGTCGCGGCCGTCATGGGCAGCAACCCACTCCCGGCCGGGACGTACCCGCGCAACCCCTGCGACGCGGCCGGGCCCGCCGGGCAGGCGTACTTCGCGGACTGCCGGTCGGTCACCCTCCCGGACGGCTCGACCGGTTGGCTGAGCAAGGGCACCACGAACCCGGTCACCGGCGTCACGCTGGCCACCCCGCAGGGAAAGGTGTTCGGACTCGGCGGTGTTCCCGGCGGCGGCGGCCACGACGTCGGCCCGGCCCCACTGGACGACCTCGAAGCCCTGGTTCGCGCCCCCCAGGTGGCCGCAGCGCTCCAGAGCGTCCCGATGGACGCGCCGAGCTGAGCCGCGGCACGGATACGCGGTACCGGCGGCACAGGCCGGTTCGCGCCGCCGCTCGGCGCGGCCGAGGGCGACGATGACGTTCGACTCGACCTGCCGGGACGACATGCCCTCCCGCCGTCGCTGGCCGCCGCCCGTCGGCGCCGTGCTCCGCCGGGTGGTCGGGCGGGTGGGGAGGTGACGACGACGAAGTCTCCACCACCCGCTCGATCCGGACGGCCGTGCGGCGTGGCGGCCCGATGAGCATGTCCCGGCTGGCCGGGTACTCGCGGTGAACCCGTTCACCGCATTGCGGTGATGGCGTGCGGAGCGCTCCTGGCCGTGGACGTGTCGGGAGTGCTCCGGGTTTGATGTGACTCGAAGACGGCCGTCCGGTGGCGTATGCCGGCCGGGGGTGACGTACGTGGCGGGGACGAGGGGCACCCCCCGAGCGTGGAGCCCGCCTCAGCGGGAGTGGGCGGCGAGGCTGAGCAGCAGGTGGGCGGATTCCGGGTGCTGGAAGTCGGAATGGGCGCCCGAGGGGTGCAGCCGGGTGGCGAGGCCGCCCCGGTAGACGTGGCCGGCGTCGATGTTGACGATTGGGTGGTCGAGCTCGGCGTGCGGGTACGGCGAGTCCGCCGGGCGGAGCCGGGTGCTGAACTGGGGGACCGGGGCGGAGCCGGTGCCGGAGTGGCCGATGCCCGGCAGGCCCTCGGCGCGCAGGTGCCAGAAGCCGGTGGCGCGGTCCCAGCGGGAGTGGGTGAGGACCAGCGGGCCTCTCAGCGGGGCGCCGGCCCGGCCGGGGCCGAGGAACAGCCGGGGGAACAGCCGGGTGAAGGCGTCGCGAGGCGCGGCCATCTGGAAGACCAGGGCGCTGTCGACGGTGAACGGACGGCTCGGGTCGCCGGGCCGGGAGGACCAGCTCAGCACCGGGGGACCGGCCGGTCGGTCGGCCGCGTATTGGACGGCCTCGCAGAGGAACCGGCCGCCGAAGGAGTGCCCGAGCAGGTGGAGGTACTGGCCGTGACGGTTGGCCAGGACGCGCGGGGCGTCCGGCCGGCCGCGGCCGGAGTCGAGGTAGCCCAGCAGGTGGCCGAGGATCCGCCCGGCCTGGCCACGCGCGCTCATCGCGTGCGCGCGCTCCCGGATGCGCCGGTAGCCGTGCAGGCTCGGCAGGCTGGAGGAGGGCCAGCGCACCACCACGCACCAGGGGCGGAACCCGGCGGCGAGCCCCGGGTAGGCAGACGGTGTGGCGTGGTGCAGCGCGGTGGCCCGTTCGATCAATGCGGCGGCGGTCCGGTCGGCGGCGTCAGGGCTGGTCTGCCAGCCGTGGACGTAGACGAACAGGTCGGTCGCCCCCTCGGGGATCCGCAGGTGGCGGGCCAGGTGGTCGGCGACCCGCGCGTCCGGGACGGGCGTCGTCGTCCCAGGGACGAGCAGCCGGCCGTGATCGTCCAGGTCGACCGTCGCGGGCCGTACGGAGGCCGGGGGAGTGGGGTTCACGGATTGAGCTCCAGGATGCTGTCGATGCCGCAGTGCAGGGAGTAGGCGAGTGCCAGCGGGTTGCGGTACTCGCGGGCGAACCAGCGCACCAGCTGCTGGGTGATCTCCCCGGCGGTGAACTCGCCGGTCAGGTAGTGGTCGAGGAAGGCGAAGGCGTACTCGGCGGCGAACTCCTGCGGGATCTGGAGCTGCGGCCCGAGCACCCCGTCCGCGCCGAGGTCGACCAAGGCCCGCCCCAGGTGGTCGAGTTCGGCCGCCGCCGACTGCCCGGTGTGGCAGGCGTTCAGCAGCACGAACGGCCGGAAGACGGCCTCCGGCCGGTCCAGGTGGCGTCGGCGGTGCCGGCGCACCAGCTCGGCGTCGATGTGCCGGTCGTCGGAGAGCCGGACGGCGAGCTGCTCGTACGGGGAGTCGTTGGCGACGAACTGACCGTGGCACCAGAAGTACATGACGTCCTCGTCCAGCACGGCCGCGGACAGCGCCTCCAGCAGGAGGTCCGATTCGGTGCGCACGGTGAGCTGGGAACGGTCCTCCAGCAGCTTGCGTACCTCCGGCGCCCGGCCGATGCCGGTGAGCTGGTCGTCCGTGTTGAGGCTGGTGACGGGCTTGGCGCGGGCGGAGTTGGGCGGCTGGATCGGCGGGTAGGCGGCGCCGGTCTGCTCGATCTGGTGGCGGTGGCCGAGGAAGTCCACCCAGGGGTCGGGCCGGCCGGTGTCCACGGCGAGCATCGGCCAGGGCAGGTGGAGGTCGGAGTCGAAGCTGATCCGCAGCGAGCCGTGTTCGGTGAGGGTGGCGGTGAGGTACTCCCGGAAGTGGACCAGGCTGCGGTCGGTCCCGTCGAACATGGTCTCCAGGAAGTAGCGTCCCTCCTCAGCGAGTTCGGCGACCTTGCGCTCGGCGACGGCGGCGTGCGGGGTGAAGTCGACGGCGGTGGCGAACGGGTACGGGTCGAACGGGTCGGGGTCGTAGCCGATCAGCCGGTCGCGCCAGACGGAGCGCAGCCGGGCGGCCTTGGCCAGCAGCACCGGCGCGGTGACGGTCAGTCGCGCCCGGTGCATGCGGGTGCCGGGGGTGCGTTCGCCCGGGCGGAAGGCGCTGACGTGCAGCTCGTCACCGTGGCGGCGGAGGGAGACGACGAGGTCCAGTGGCGCCGGGCCCTTCGGTGGGCCGGCGTCGGCCGGGCCCGCCTGCCGGGGCAGCCGGGTGTAGTCGGCGGAGGGGTTCTGTCGGACGAGGATCTGGAGGTCCCGGGGCACGTCGATTACTCCTGCTCCTGGGATGCGGTCGCGGCGGCTTCATCCACGACGGCGGATCGGTCCGGGACGGCGGGGACGTCCAGGACGACGGAGAGGTCCTGGAGGACGGCGCCGTGACCCTGGTCGAAGACGGTGATCCGGACGGTGTGCGGCCCGGGCGCGGCCGGGGTGAGCGCGAACCGGGCGGGCCCGCCGGCGGGGGTGTGGTCCGTGACCGGCGGGTCGAGTGCCGCGTCCGGGGTCACCGCGGCGACCAGGTGCAGGTCCGGCAGGGCGGCCGGGTCGGCGGAGGCGTCGGCGGATTCGAGGCGCAGCTCCAGGTGGGTGGTGGCGCCCACGGCCGGATCGGAGGTGAGGGTCAGGCGCGGCTGCCAGGCGGGGTGGCGCGTCGCCGGCTCGACGGCGCGGTGCATCGCGCCGCGGGAGCGCCGGGGGCGCAGCGCGGGGGTGGGCGTGGGAGCGGTCCCGCGCGGGGCGAGCCGCGGGTGGTGGTCGGGCTGGGATCCGCCGGGGAGCCGGGCCAGCACGCTACGGGCCTCGGCGGCCAGCGGGTGGCCGGTGCCCATCAGTGCCTCGCGGCCGACGCGGACCGCTTCCAGCAGCGCCCGGGCGGCATCCCGGCGGCCGGCGGCGGCGAGCGCCTGGGCCAGGTCGACGGCGAGGGTGGGGTACAGCGGCAGGGGCCCGGGGCGGACGGCGCCGACGCTGACGGTGAGGTCGTCGGCCTCCCGGTGGCAGGCCAGCAGCGTGGTGGTGGGTGCGGCTTCCGCGGCCGGGATCCGGTCGGCGATGATCCGCTCGTACACCCGGACGGCGCCGTCGGGGTCCCCGGCACACAGCCGGGCGTGGGCGAGGGCCTGCCGGACGTCCAGGGTGAGGGCGCTGCGCGGTCCCCGGCTCCCGGCACAGGCCTCTGCCAGCTCCTCCAGGCGGACGACGGCACGCAGCGGGCGGGGGCCACCGGCCAGCAGGAGTGCCTGGGTGAGCCGGGCGGTGACCGTCGCGTCGTCCGGGTCGCCGAGGGCTTCGGCGGCGGCGGAGACCAACTCGCCGGCCAGGCCCAGGGCCGTCTCCGGGTGTCCGCTCAGGTGCTGGGCGAAGGCGAGCAGGCAGCCGGCGCGGATCCGGTCCGGCAGGCCCACCGCGACCGGATCGGCCGCGTCGTCCGTCATCGGGGACAGTTCGATGGCGGCAGCGCCGGGGCGACCGTCGAGGATGAGGGCCTTGGCACGGTCGTGCCGGAGCTCCCGAACTGAGGGGTGATCGGGCCCGAGGGCCTCGACGGCGAGGGACAGCGTCTCGTCGTAGTACCCGGCCGACTCGGCGTGGCGGCCCGCCTCGAAGAGGTTGAGCGCGATGCTGTCCCGGACGTGGATGGTGTCCGGGTGGCCGGCTCTCAGGGTCCGGCCGCGGTCCGCGAGGACGGACCGGTAGAGCGAGTCCGCGCGGTCGTGGTCCCATCCGTGGCGCAGCGCGTGGCCGCTGCGCTCCTGGGCGGCGAGTGTGGCGGGGTGACCGGGACCGTACAGCCGGATGTGCTCGGAGACGAGCGCCTGCCGTTCGGCGGCCTCCTGACGATGGCGTCCGCTGAGCCGGTGGGTGTAGGCGAGCTCGGACCGGTCATCGAGGGTGTCCGGGTGGTCGGGGCCCTGGCTCCGGGTCCGGACGGCGATCAGCTCGGTGAAGAGGCCGGCGGCCCGGTCGAGTTCACCGGTCGTGCGGATGTCCCCGGCCAGCCTGGAACGGATGAGCAGGCTGTCGGGGTGCTCCGGTCCGTGGATGCGGGCGTAGTCCGCCGCGAGCAGTTCCCGGTCGATGACGGCCTGCCGGTAGAGGCCGGCGAACCCCCGGCTGGTGGCGAGGATGCTCCGGGCGGTGAGCACGCTCGGGTGGTCGGGGCCGAAGATCCGGGTGCGGTCGCGCACCAGGGCCTCGTCGAGCCGGATGCCGAGCAAGTGGTTCCCGGAGGTCCGGTGGACCCAGGCGAGGAGCAGGCGGGCGTGGAGGCTGCCCGCGTGGTCGGGGCCCTGGATCCGGGCCCGGTCGGCGACCAGGGCCTCGCCCAGGTGCAGCGCCCGCCGGAGGTCGCCGGCCGATCGGCAGGAGGAGACCTGGGACTGCCGGGCGAACAGGGTGTCCGGGTGCTCGGCACCGAGGACCCGTGCGCGGTCGGCGGCCAGGTCACCGAAGAGCTCGCTCGCGACGCCGTGCTCCCCGGCCTCGTCCTGGGCGAAGGCGTGCCACCAGCGAGAGATGAGAGTGGCCCGGTGGTCGGCGCCCTGAACCCTCGTACGGTCGGCGACCAGGCTCAGGAACGACTCCACGGCGATGCGGTGGTCGCCCGCCTCGGAGTGCGACTGTGCCAGCTCTTCGCGGACCGCCAGAGTCTGCTGGTGGTCCGGCCCGTCGATGCGGGTGTGATCGGCCGCCAGGGAGGCGAACTCGGCGATGGCCCGAGGGTGTTCGCCGGAGGCCCGCCGGATCGAGGCACGCTCACGACGGCAGCGCAGGGTGCTCGGGTGGTCCGGCCCGAACACCCGGGTGTGATCGGTGACGAGTTCCTCGATCAGCGCGGCGGCCCGGCGGTGGTCACCGGCGAGCTGGCAGGTGGACGCCTGCCAGACACCGACGTTGAGGGTGTCCGGATGGTCGGGGCCCAGGGCTCGTGCGAAGTCGTGACCGAGTTCCTCCAGCAGGGCCACCGCCTGCCGGTGGTTGTCGGCGTTCCGATGGGTGAGCGCGAGGGCGAGTCGAGCGAAGAGCGTGTCGGAGTGGTCGGGGCCCTGGATCCGGGCGCGGTCCGTGACGAGTGCTTCGAGCAGGCCGGCCGACCGACGGTGGTCGTCCGCGCCTCCGTGGGCGGTGGCCAGCCACTGGCGGGCGGTCAGGGAGTCGGGGTGGTCGGCGCCCAGGATGCGGATCTGGTCGGCCACCAGGGACTCGGCCAGCTCGACGGCCCGCCGGTGGTGGCCGGCGCCCAGGCAGGCCGACAGGCAGTTGAAGCGGGCGGCGAGGGTTCCGGGGTGATCAGGACCGCTGATCCGGACGTGGTCGCTCACCAGGGCTTCGTAGAGGTCCAGGGCATGGCGGCAGTCGCCCAGCACCTGATGGCTGTGACCGATCCAGAAGCGGGTGTTGAGGACATCGGGGTGGTCGGGCCCCTGGAGGCGGGTGCGGTCGGCCGCGAGCGCTTCGTACCGTGCCAGCGCCTCGCGGTGCCGGCCGAGGTTACGGTGGGCGGTCGCCAGCCACCAGCGGGTGTTGAGGACCGCCGGGTGGTCGGGCCCCTGGAGGCGGGTACGGTCGGCGAGCAGCGCCTCGAAGAGCGTCAGGGCCTCGCCGTAGTGGCAGGCGTTGGTGTGGATCGAGGCCTGCCACCACCGGGTGGTGAGCACGTCCGGGTGGTCCGGGCCGAGGACCCGCTGCCGGTCGGCGACCAGCCGGTCGCACAGGTCCGCCGCCCGTCGGTGTTCGCCCGCCTCGTCGACGGAGCGGGCCAGCCGCAGCCGGGCGTCGAAGGTCTCGAAGTGCTCGGGGCCGTTGACGCGGAGCCGGTCGGCGGCCAGCCGCTCCCGGACGGCGAGGGCCTCGCGCGGGCGGCCGGCGGCGTGCAGGGCGCGGGCGAGACCGGAGCGTTCCTCCAGGGTGTCGGGGTGGTCGGGGCCCTGGAGCCGGGCCCGGTCGGCCACCAGGCGCTCCAGCTCCTCGACTTCGAGGGCGGGCAGTCCCGCGATGCGCAGCGCGAACCCCAGGAAGCTGCGCTCCTCCAGGGTGTCGGGATGGCCCTCGCCCTGGACGCGGGTGCGGTCCCGGACCAGGGCCCGGTGCTGCTCGACCGCGACGGCGGGCGTGCCCGCCTCCCGGTGGGCGCGGGCCAGGCCGCTGCGCGCGTTGAAGGTGTGCGGGTGATCGGGGCCGAGCACCCGGCCGTAGGAGGGGACGACCTCCTCGAACTGGGCGACGGCGAGGGCGGGGCGGCCGGACTTGCGGTGGACCGAGGCCAGTCGCTTGCGGGCGTAGAGCGTGTGCGGGTGGTCCGGCCCCTGCACCCGGGTGCAGTCCGCGACGAGGGCCCGGTAGGCGGTGATCGCCGCAAGGTGGTCGCCCGTGTCGGCGTGGGCGGCCGCCAGCCAACGGCGGCTGTTCAGGGTGTCCGGGTGGTCCGCGCCCAGCAGGCGGGTGCGGTCGGCGACCACCTGCTCGTACCGGGCGATCGCCAACCCGTGCAGCCCCGCCGCGAGTTGCGCGAAGGCGAGGCCGCTGCTGCGGGTCACCACCGCGGGGTGGTCCGGTCCGAGCACCCGCTCCGTGTCCGCCACCAGCCGCTCGTACTCGGCGACGGACTCCCGGTGCTGCCCCGCCGCCTGCAGGGCGTACGCCAGGCTCGCCCGGCTGTGCAGGGTGTCGGCGTGGTCCGGCCCCAGCACCCGTGCCCGGTCGGCGACGACGCCCCGGAACTCCTCCACGGACAGGGCGTGTCGGCCGGCCCGGCGGTAGCCCTGGGCGAGCGTGTGCCGGTCGGCGAGGGTGGCGGGGTGGTCCGCGCCCTGGACCCGGGTGCGCCGGGCGACGACGTCCCGGCACAGCTCCACGGCCCGGGCGGGGTCGCCGGTCTTGGCCTGCAGCCGGCCGAGCCGCCCGAGGGAGGTGAGGGTGTCCGGGTGGTCCTCGCCGAGCAGCCGCCGCTGCCCGTCCGCCATCGCCTCCACCAGCCGGACGGCGTACACCCGTTGCGCCCGGTCGGTGAGTTCGGCCGCCGCCAGCCCGTACAGGGCGATGCTCTCGGCGGTCGGCTCCGGCGACGGACCGCTGTCGGCCAGCTCCCGGACGTGCGGCAGCAGCGCCCGCCGCAGTTCGGGACGGGCGTCCGGCCAGAGGCAGGCCGCCGCCCGCGCCAGGTGCTGCTCGGCGCGACCCCGGAACTCGGCGTCCCGCAGTACCGCCTGCAGCAGTCGGTGCACGGTGACGGTCTCGCCGAGGGTGATCAGGTGGTAGTCGGCGAGGAGCCGCAGCGCCCGGTCGACCTCGTCGGGCCGGCGCGAGCCGAACGGGGTGAGCACCTCGCGCGGCAGTGCCTCGGGGGCGTACCAGGCCAGGGTGCGCAGCAGCTCGACGGCGAAGGGCGCGGTGTGCTGGACGGTCCGCAGGGTGGTGCGCCACAGCCGGGCGACGGTGGACTCGGCACCGGGCCCCACCGGCCCGGTGGCGCGCAGCAGTTCGCGGTACGCGGCGAAGGAGGTGCCGGTCTGCTGGACGTAGGCGCCGGCCTGGGCGAGGGCGATCGGCAGGTGGCCGAGCTCGTCGGCGAGCGCCCGGGCCTGGTCCCGTTCGGCCGGATCGACCGTCGAGCCGTGGTAGGCCGTCCCGCAGAGCAGCTGGGCGGCCTCGGGGCCGTCGAGGACGTCGACGCGGACCGGGCGGATCCCCGGGTGCCAGCCGCTCGCCCGCCGGCTGGTGACCAGCTGGTGCCCGCGGCCGAGCAGGCGGCCGACGTAGGGGGTGAGGTCGGCCGGATCCTCGGCGTTGTCGTAGACCAGCAGCCAGCGGTCGTGGGCGCGCAGCCAGGCGATGGCCCACTCGATCTGCTGGCCGGGCGGGGCGGTGAGGGCCCAGGAGGGGTGGAGGTGGACGGCGAGCCCGGCGAAGGCCTCGGCGAGCTGCTCGGCGGACTCGGCGGTGAGCCACCAGATCAGCCGGTAGTGGCCGGCGTGGGCATAGGCGTGGTGCAGGGCGAGGCTGGTCTTCCCGACGCCACCGAGGCCGTGCAGGGTGGTGGCCTGGGTGACCAGGCCGCCGCCGTCCCCGTGGGCCAGGGCGTCGGCGACGGCGCGCGACTCGCGCTCCCGGCCGATGAGCCGGCCGGCGGCGCGGGGTGGCAGGTTGGGCGTCGGGGTGGTGGCCTGGACGATCTGTGCGGCGCGCGCGGCAGCGGGCGGGAGGACGGCGGCGTGCGGGTCGCCCCCGGCGGCCGACGATAAGCCGGGGCGGCGGCGCTGTTCGTAGGGTTCGGGGTCGGGCATGCCGCTCTCAGTGCGGACGTGTGCCGTCATGGACATCAACACTGCGCCGCCCCCGCCCCCGTGACCTGCTCTGCCTACCTACCGTAGTGCAGGTCAGGCGCAGTGTCAGCGGTTCCCCGAGGAGCGGGGGCGGGGTCGGCCCCCGGCTTGGGCCTCAACGGGTCTTCCGTGCGTCTGCACCTTCACGAAGCGCCGTGAGGCGGCGTCCCGCAGCGGTGATGGCACGGCCGCGTCGCAGGGCGTCCTGCCAGGGGTCGTGGTCGAGACGGTCGATGACGGACGTGACGGTGAAGCTCCGGGCGCTGATGCCGGGGTCTTCGACCTCGGGCCAGGTCAGTGGCGCGGCGACCGGTGCCCCTGGGCGGGCGCGCACCGCGTAGGGGGCGACGGCGGTCTGGGCGTAGGCATTGCGCTGGACGTCGAGGTAGAGCCGGTCGCCGCGGGCCTGCTTGCGTGCGGCGGTGGTGAGGGTGTCGCGGTGCCGGACGGCGAGCAGGTCGGCGAGGTCGCGGGCGAAGGCGCGGACGTCGTCGAAGGGGCTGCGGCGGTCCAGGGGCACGATGACGTGCAGGCCACGGGAGCCGGTGGTCATCGCGACTGACGGCAGGCGCAACTCGTCGAGCAGCTCGCGCAGTTGCAGGGCAGCCTCGCGGACCGGGGCGAAGTCGTCGTCGGGAGGGTCCAGGTCGAGGACCAGACGGTCGGGGTGGTCCGGCCGGTCCGCGCGCGAGAGGAACCGGTGCGGTGTGATGCACGCCTGGTCGGTGAGGAAGAGCAGGGTGGCCGTGTCGTCGCAAAGCGCGTAGGTGACGGTGCCGTCCTCTTTGGGCAGTTCGGCGCGGTGGATCCAGTCGGGGAAGTAGTCGGGCACGTCCTTCTGCATGAAGGACTGGCCGTCGATGCCGTCCGGGTGGCGTTCCAGCATCAGTGGCCGTCCGCGCAGGTGCGGGAGCATCCTGCGGGCCACGGTGCGGTAGTACTCGGCGAGGTCGGCCTTGGTGATGCCGTCGTCGGGGAACAGCACCTTGTCCGGCCGGCTGACCCGTACGGTCCGGCGGCCGGCGGAGATCTCCAGGTCGGGGCTCATGGCTTTCCTCCTGCGGGCTGTTCGCGCACCACGTCGGTCGGGAGCTTGTCGTCGCGCAGACCGAGGTACCGCGGGTGGCGCAGCTGTCCGGCGCGGGTCCACTCGGTGAGGCCGATCTGCGCGACCGGTTCCGGACGCACCCGGTGCACGGTGCGCTCGCGGATCTCGTCGTCGAACGGGCCGTTCCAGGAGCGTGCCGGTCATCCCCGCTCGTCCTTCCCGCCCGTCCTCTCCTGTGCCGAGACCTGTCCGAGGGTCCGCCCGGTGTGCGCGGACCGGGCCCGGGAGGGGTGGGGCGTGCCGTGGTGGGAGGTGCGGGCGTCGTCGTGCTTGACCAGCAGCCACGCCTCGCGCTGCCCGCCCCGGCGAATCCGGGTGAGCGCGTAGGCGCCGTGCAGCTTACGGCCGTGCAGCCGGAAGGAGGCGTGACCGGCTTCCAGGGCCTGGTCGAACGGGATCTCCCGGCCGTGGCGGTCCGTCGCCAGACTGCGGTAGGTGCCCTCGTCCCAGACGATGACGGTGCCGGCGCCGTACTCGCCTTCGGCGATGACGCCCTCGAAGTCCGCGTACTCCATCGGATGGTCCTCGGTCGGCATCGCCAGGCGCTTGTCATGAGGATCGTCGGAGGGCCCTTTGGGTACTGCCCAGGACTTGAGGACACCGTCCACCTCAAGCCGGAAGTCGAAGTGCAGGGTGCTGGCGTCGTGGATCTGCACCACGAAGGTGGGCTCGTCCGACACCCGATCTGCCTTGCTGCCGGTTGGCTCGGTGGTCCTGGAGAAGTCCCGCTTGCGGCGGTAGACGGCGAGCGCGTCATTCGTGGGCATGGTCGTCTCCCTGTCCGTCGCGTCGGTCAGGTGACCGGCTCGGGTGCCGGTACAGGGCCCGGCATCGGGCCGGGGTGCGGGCCCGGTTCCGGTGCGGGCGCAGGTGGCGGCTGTGGACAGGTGGCGGCTGTGGATCGGGCTCGGGCTGCGGAGGAGCCGGCGGTACGGGGTCGGGGCCACCCGGCGCGGGAACCGGCCCGGGCGCTGGCCCGGGCTCCTGGTCCACCGGGGCTTGGCGCCGGTGTCGGGTGGGGCGGCACCGGATCGTTCGGAGGCGTACCCATCTTCCGGCTCCTTCCGGCTCGCCGTGTCCGCCGTTGGACACGGCGGGCCCGAGATCGCTCGCGGGGGCTCGGTCACATCCGGTCGGTGGTCAGAGCCGCCCGTCATCACCGGGCGCCGACGCCCTGGGCCACCTGGCTGCCGTCTGTACTTTCACAGTAGAGCGGGCACCCCCGCAGCGGCAGATCAGCACGAAAACGGTCTGCCCGGCCCAGAACCCCCGAATGTTCCGGGGTAGGGCCGTGGCCGGTGCGCTGCCGGTTCGGTCGGGTGTTCATGGCAGATGTGCGTGATCCTGGATTTGAGCAGCCCGTGCCGCCGATCCGTGCCCGTGCGGCTGGCGCGAGGGCCGGCCGGCTGAGACGGGCTGCGGCCCGTCGTGCCCGATCGCGCGCCGCGACTGGGGCACACGGACCCGACCGGCGGACCCGAGCGGAGGCCATACGGCTGATGAGCGGCATCGAGCACGAGTCGGCAGGAGCCAGGGACACGACCGAGGGCCGTGTCTACACCGTCACCGGCGGCGACTGGGACGAGGTCGCCGGCGCCGCGCAGCGACAAGAACGGGTGGACGACGAGCGGATCATCGTCAACATGGGTCCACAGCACCCGTCCACGCACGGCGTGCTGCGCCTGGTCCTGGAGATCGACGGCGAGACGGTGAAACAGGCCCGCTGCGGCATCGGCTACCTGCACACCGGCATCGAGAAGAACATGGAGTTCCGCAACTGGGTCCAGGGCACGACCTTCGTCACCCGGATGGACTACCTGACCCCGCTGTTCAACGAGACCGCCTACTGCCTGGCAGTGGAGAAACTGCTCGGGATCACCGAACAGGTCCCGGACCGGGCGAGCGTGATCCGGGTGCTGATGATGGAGCTCAACCGAATCTCCTCGCACCTGGTGGCGCTGGCCTCCGGCGGCATGGAGATCGGCTCCACCACGCTGATGGTCTACGGCTTCCGGGACCGCGAGGTCATCCTCGACATCTTCGAGCTGGTGACGGGCCTGCGGATGAACCACGGCTACGTCCGGCCGGGCGGCCTGGCGCAGGACCCGCCCCCGGGTGCGGTGGACCAGATCCGCGAGGGCGTGAAGCTGCTGCGCTCGCGGATGCCGGAGTACGACAAGCTGGCGACCAACAACCCGGCCTTCAAGGCCCGGCTGGTCGACGTCGGTTTCCTGGACCTGGCCGGCTGCCTGGCGCTCGGCGCCACCGGCCCGATCCTGCGGGCCACCGGCCTGCCGCACGACCTGCGCAAGACCGACCCCTACTGCGGCTACGAGAACTACGAGTTCGAGGTCGCGGTGGCCAACACCGCGGACTCCTACGGCCGGTTCCTGATCCGCCTGGAGGAGATGCGCCAGTCGCTGCGGATCGTCGAGCAGTGCCTGGAGCGGCTGGCCCCCGGCCCGGTCATGGTGGCCGACAAGAAGATCGCCTGGCCCGCCCAACTGGCCGTCGGTCCGGATGGGTTGGGCAACTCTCTCGACCACATCCGAAAGATCATGGGCGAGTCCATGGAGGCGCTGATCCACCACTTCAAGCTGGTGACGGAGGGCTTCCGTGTCCCGCCGGGGCAGGCCTACGTGGCGGTCGAGTCCGCCAGGGGTGAGCTGGGCGTGCACGTCGTGTCCGACGGCGGCACGCGGCCGTACCGGGTGCACTTCCGCGACCCGAGCTTCACCAACCTGCAGGCGATGGCCGCGATGTGCGAGGGCGGGCAGGTCGCGGACGTCATCGTCGCCGTGGCGAGCATCGACCCGGTGATGGGAGGCGTGGACCGCTGAGAGCTGCCACACCGCGAACAGCAAGAAAGAGTGCCGACATTCGATCTGGCTCGCGGGCAGATGTCATTTTGCCCCTGCCGTCCGCTCTGACGGCCATCACCCGTACGGTGACCGTGGCTGCGGGCCGGTCGCGCCGGGCCGTTCGGGAGAGCTCACTGCCGTGGTTCCTCGGCCGGCGTCCGGGGTCTGGCCCGCAGGCGTCCTCGGGTTGCTCGGCGTTCGAGTTTGCGCTGTTCCGCCGCGGCCCAGCGGCTTGCCCGGGACGGGTCGAGCGGTATGCCGTGGCCGACGTGGAGCCGGGCGGGCTTGAGGTCGAGCATCGCTCGGAGGCTGGCGAGGTTGGCCAGCGGGTCGTCGTGGAAGGGCGGGTTGGCGGGGCGGCCCTTGATCAGACCCATGAACGAGTTGGCGATGAGGTCGCCCGCCACCAGGTCACCGTCGTCGGTGAGGACGGAGACGGAGCCCGCGGTGTGGCCGGGCGTGGGGATGATCCGGCCGCTGACGCCGAAGTCCGCGAGGTCCGTCTCGCCGTGGACGAGGAGGTCGGGTTCGAAGGGTTCGGCCTGTTCGTGGAGCTTCGGGTTCCGGGCCATGAGCCGTCCCATCGGCCCGGTGGGCAGGTACGGTTCGCGGATCCGGCCGGTGCGGTAGGGGCCGAGGTCGGCGGCGTGCGCGGCGATCGGCGCGCCGGTGAGGCGGCGCAGTTCGGCGGCGGAGCCGAAGTGGTCGATGTGGCCGTGGGTGATGACGACGAGGCGGACGTCGGTCGGGTCGACGCCGTGGGCGGCGACCTGTTCGGTGATGCGCCGGCCGCTGCCCGGGGTGCCGGCGTCGACGATGACCGGGTGGCGGCCGAGCAGCAGGTAGGCGTTGACGGTATGCCGGCCCAGGACCGGTATGGGGACGACCTTGGTACGGGACATCGGATGCGCTCCTTCACGAGCGGGGGTGTACGGGCAGGGCGGGGCCGCGGCTGGGGCCGGTGGTTCAGCGGGCGGTGGCGTGGGGGCGGAACCGGCGCCGGTACTCAGCCGGGGTGGCGCCCAGACGGCGGCGGAAGGCCCGGTGCAGGGTCTCCACCGACCCGAGTCCGCTGGCGGCCGCGATGTCGGGCAGGCTGCGTCCGGACTCCTCGAGCAGGCGCCGCGCCGCCTCCACCCGGACCGCCTCCAGGTAGTCGGCCGGGGTGCGTCCGGTGCAGTTGCGAAAGACCCGGGCGAAGTGGCGCACGCTCAGGTTCAGGCGGGCGGCCATGGCCTCGACCGAGATCCGCTCGGCGAGGTTGCCGTCGATCCAGCGCCGGAGTTCGTCGATGCGGTCGTCGGTACTCGCCTGGAGGGAGAGCGGCACGCTGAACTGCGTCTGCCCGCCTGGGCGTTTGACGTACATCACCATGGCACGGGCGGCGTCGAGGGCGATCGCCGGTCCGTGGTCCTCGGCCACCATGGCGAGGGCGAGGTCCATGGCGGCGGTCACGCCCGCGCAGGTCCAGATCCGTCCGGCCCGGATGAAGATCGGCTCCGGGTCGACCGCGATGTCCGGGTGCTGTGCGGCCAGTTGGTCGGCGGTGAGCCAGTGGGTGGTGGCGGGCAGGCCGGTGAGGAGCCCGGCCTCGGCGAGCAGGTGGACACCGGCACACACACCGCCGACACGCCGTGCACCCGGAGCCGCGGTGGCCAGCCATCCGACGACGTCCCGGTCGACGACGGCCTGGTAGCGGCCGCCTTCGTAGTCCATGGCGCCCGCCACGAGGAGGGTGTCGACGCCCGGGCCCACCTCGGCCAGCGACCGCGCCGCGACCAGGCTGATCCCGGCGGCGGTGGGCAGCGGGCCGGCCTGCGCAGCGGCGACCTCGACCCGGTAGGCGGGTGCGCCGCCCTCCACCAGGCGGGAGGCGACGGAGAAGACCTCCGCCGGACCGGTCACCTCCAGCAACTCGACCCCGGGGAACGCGGCGATGACGATGGTGCGCGGTTCGGGCATACCCCCGATCCTTCCGCCGCCCGGACCGCGTCCGCAAGGACCAGGTTCTGTCACATCCGGCCATCGGTCACGGCGGGAGCGATCGGGTGTCCGGGTCCGCTCGCTGTCAGGGCAGCAGGGGTCAGAAGGCTCGGCGGTTCGAACAGGTCACCGCCCCGTCGCGGCCTGCCCTGCGGGCAGCCATCCCGGGATACGGACTGGACTTCGTGGTTCTACCGATGCCGCCCGTGGAAGAGTGGCAGGATTCGTTGGATGGCCTTCGCCGTGCTGCGAGCCGCAGCACGGCAACCGGGATCGGACAGAACGCGAGGAACCAGGTGTCCTTCGAAGAATGGAGCGCACGTTGGGAATCAGTACCGCTGTCCGAGGCGGCAGAGCGCTACGACATCGGCAAAGCCAGCGACGACCTCGTGGAGGACCTGGAAGGACTCTTCGGGGACGAACCGGAGTGCTTCTTCGTTCACCAGGGTGACCTCACCATAGACGGGCCTCTGCTGATGGGGAACGACCCTGATCTGGCGCAGGACACCGTCTACGTCATCGATGGCGATCTGACGGTCAACGGGCCGATGCGCTTTTTGAACGCAGACGTCTACACGCCGCTTTACGTCACCGGCTCGGTCACCGCGCGGCACCTGATGTGCCTCATGGACAGCAACCTGTTCATCGGTGGCTCGCTCACCGTCGGGGGCCTGCTGATGACGGAACTCTCCGACCCGGGAATGTTGGTCGTACACGGTGCTGCATCTGCGGGCGAGTGGCTCGAAACATGGGACAGAGGCGACGTTGTCTTCGTCGATGGTCTGAAGGCCCGTCGGCTGCGTTTGTCCGAGGCCGATTACCTCGAACACGCCGACGCGGATGATGCGGCTGACGTCCTGTTGCCCGAGTTCCTGGACAGCGACACTGGAGACATCTCGGAAAAGCTCTGGGAAGCCGTGCTCGAAGGACGTCCCCTGCTGCGCCCCTGATCTCCTGCCGGTTTGATCGGCAGCCCCAGGGGGTGGTTGTGGCGGCGTTCGAGCACCGGGCGTCACGTGATCAGCTCGCTAGTAGTCTGCGGCCGTGTCTGATCAGATCGGCTCGGGTGAGTTCTAGCCGCTGGCGGAGGCGTCCGGCCTGCCGGTGGGTCCCGTTGGCCGCCTCGCCCCGGGGCAGCGGACACACCCGCCTCAGCCACCAACTCGCAGCCCGAACCCCCAAGGGTGTGGCTCCGGTTCCAAGGCCGCGGAATACTCGGCTGCACCCGGGGCGGGCTCGCCATAGGATCCTCGTTCGAGGCGCTGGCACGGCGCCCTGCCGACAGTGGGCACCCCACGGACCCAGGATGCGTGGCGCAATGAGCAGCCGACTCTTCGCAATCTCCTTCGACGCGCACCAGCCCGAGCGCCTGGCGCATTTCTGGTCGGGCGTCCTGGGCTTGGAGAGAGCCGACGATTCTTACGGCGGCGTCGCCCTGCTGTCCGGGAACGACGCCGGCTACCGCCTCGGCTTCCGTCCCTCCCCGGCGCGGAAGGCCGGGCAGAACCGGCTGCACTTCGACCTGACCAGCTCCTCCCTGGAGGACCAGCAGGAGACCGTGGCCAGGGCGCTCGACCTCGGCGCGCAACACTCTGACGTCGGCCAGGGACCGGACGCGTCCCATGTGGTGCTCGCCGACCCCGAGGGCAACGAGTTCTGTGTCATCGCGCCCGGCAACAACTTCCTCGCCGGCTGCGGCCTCATCGGAGCGCTCGCCTGCGATGGTTCGCAGGCCGTGGGCTACTTCTGGAGCAAGGCGCTGGGCTGGCCGCTGGTCTGGGACCAGGACGAGGAGACCGCCATCCAGTCACCGAACGGCGGTACGAAGCTCACGTGGGGCGGTCCGCCGCTCATGCCGGACCCCGGCAAGGACCTGCACTTCGACCTCGCGCCGGACGACGATCAGCAAGCGGAGGTCGAGCGCCTGCTCTCCCTCGGGGCGAAGCGTGTCCAGTCCGCCCACGGCGGGGACGGCGCGGTGCTGCTGGCCGACCCCGACGGCAACGAGTTCCGCGTGCTCGCGCGCCGGTGACCTTGCTGATCAGGTCCGCGCTGACCTCGACCGCCGCTCGATTCCTCTTACCAGCCCGGCAAGCCCATCCGTCGAGAGCCCCCGCCCCGGCTACCGCCGCCGGTCAGCCAGCACCTCGGACGACGGGTCCCGCTGGTGCGGCACCGGCGAGGGGGAGGACGGTGCGCCCGCCCCGTCCTGCTGGAGCGAGACCGTGCGCGTGGGCGCGGGGATCGAGATGCCCTCCGTTCGGTACCGCTGGTGCAGGCGCTTGATGAACTCGTGCTTGATCCGGTACTGGTCGCTGAACTCGCCGACGCCCAGGATCACCGTGAAGTTGATCCTGGAGTCCGCGAAGGTGTGGAAGCGGACGGCGGCCTCGTGGTCGGGCACGCCGCCGCTGATGTCGGCCATCACGCTGTCGACGACGTCGAGGGTGACCCTCTCCACGTGCTCCAGGTCACTGTCGTAGCCGACCCCGACCTGGACCAGGATCGACAGCTTCTGCTCGGGCTGGGAGTAGTTCGTCATGTTCGTCCGCGCCAGGCGGCCGTTGGGGATGATCACCAGGTTGTTCGACAGGTTGCGCACCACGCTGTTGCGCCAGTTGATGTCGACGACGTACCCCTCCTCCCCGCTGGTGAGCCGGATGTAGTCACCCGGCTGGACCGTCTTGGAGGCGAGGATGTGCACACCCGCGAAGAGGTTGGCGAGGGTGTCCTGCAACGCCAGCGCGACCGCGAGACCGCCCACCCCGAGGGCGGTGACCAGCGGGGCGATGGACACCCCGAGGGTCTCCAGGGCCACGAGGACGCCCATCGACAGCACCACGATCCGGGTGATGTTGACGAAGATGGACGCGGACGCCGCGACGCCCGTCCGGGACGCGGCCACCGACTGCACCAGCCCGGCCACCACCCGGGCCGCGCTGAGCGTCGCGATGACGATGAGCACGGCCGTCAGCGACTGGTCGACCAGCCCCCCGATCCGCGCGGTGAGCGGCAGGGCCGAAGCGGCCGCTGCGGCCCCGGCGAGCACGGCCGCCCAGGGGACGATGGTGCGCAGCGCGTCGACGATGACGTCGTCCCCGCTCCACTTGGTCCTGCTCGCGTGCTTGCCCAGCCACTTCATCAGAGCCCGCAGCACCAGACCGGCCACACAGCCGGAGGCCAGCGCGATGCCGGCCACCACCCAGTCGTGCAGGACCAGGTCCCGGGTCACCGCCCCGCCCCCGCAGCGTGGAGGGCGAGGAAGCGGGCCGCCGCGGGCCGCCGTATGTGCTGTGTCATCACCTTGTCGCCTGTCAGGTCGTGTTGTTCGCAGCCACGTCGGAGCGGATGTACGCATTCCGAACGGACTGCCATCCTGCCCCATGGCCCGGCCGCCGCGACGAGCAGCCCGTCGTGCAGCCGGTCCGCCTCCGCTCGCAGACCGCAGCGCCTGTCAGGAGCCGCGCCGCCGGATGCGCGAGGACGCCGCCGCCCGCCAGACCGCCCTCGACGAGGCCGCCGCCGAACGGGACGCGATTCCTGCGCCGGCACGACAACCGCCTGCGCCAACCCGAGGGAGCCCGCGGTGCTGCGGGACACCCCGCGATCAGTACCAGCAGCGGCAGGAGCAGCGGAGACAGGGAGAGCAGTTGCGGTGCCGGCCCGAGCTCAGCAGGACGCCACCTGGCCGCCAGCAGATCTCCAAAGCTCCGCTCCCTGCTCTGCGAGTACTACCCCGCCGCCCTCGACGCGTTCGCCCCCTGGCTGACGGTCAACGCCGCACCCACCCGGTGTCCCGGCTCGGGGTCACATGTGCGTGCCGCCGTCGATCCGGATCTCGGTGCCGGTGACGAAGGCGCCGTCGTCCGAGGCCAGCATGGCGATCACGCCGGCCACCGTCTCCGGGCCGGCGAAGCCCTGGCCCAGCGCGGGGGAGAGCTTGGCGAGCAGGCTGAAGTCGGCGTCCGCGGGCAGGCCCGGGTTGTTGGTCATGCCGCTGTCGATGCTGCCGGGGGCGACGCAGACCGCGCGCAGGCCCTGCTTCGCGTACTCCGAGGCGATCGCGTGCGTGAACGACTGGATGCCGCCCTTGGTCGCGGCGTACGCGGCCATGTAGGGGTGGGCGAAGGTCGCGGAGGTGGAGCTGAAGTTCACCACCACGCCCCGGCCGCCGGCGAGCAGGGCCGGCAGCGCCTCGCGGGTCATCAGGAACGTGCCGGTCAGGTTGACCGCGATGAGCTTGTTCCAGAACTCCAGGCTGGTCTCGTGGGTGTGCGAGGACCGCAGGATCCCGGCGGCGTTCACCAGGACGTCCAGCCCGCCGAGCCCGGCGACCGCCTCGGCCACGCCCGCGCGGACGGCCGCCTCGTCCGCGATGTCCACGACCGACGTGGTCAGACGATCGGCGGTACCGTCGCCGGCCGCCCGGTCCAGCGTGGCCTTCAGGCCGTCCTCGTTGACGTCGACCGCGACGACCCGCCCGCCCTCGGCGAGGATCCGGTGCACGGTGGCCCGGCCGATGCCCGAGCCGCCGCCGGTGATCAGGACGGTCCGTCCGCTGAAGCGCTCCATGGTGGTTACTCCGTTCGTTGGTGGTCTCGCGACCTCGCCTGACACGGTACGCCGAAGTGGCACAACGTGCCAATAAGTCATGATGTGCCAAACTGGCACGATGCGTCACTCGGTCCTGACCTGCCATCTCGGCACCTGAGGCCGTCACGGCACGTCACGTCGCCCCGATCGCGCCGCGCATGTCGCGCCACCGCGGCACGACACGCCGCCGTGGCAGATCACGCCACTACGGCAGGGCACGCCGTTGCGGCACGACGCGCCACTACGGCACGACACGCCACTACGGCACCCTGCGCCATGCCACGCCACGTACCGGTCCGCGTACGCTGAGCCCGTGATCGGACGCCCCACCCTGAACCAGCGCCGCCGCGACACCACCCGCCTGGAGATCGCCCGCACGGCGGCCGCGCTCTTCGCCGAACGCGGGGCCGAAGCGACCACCGCCGAGGAGATCGCGCTCGCCTCCGGCATCTCGGTGCGCACCTTCTACCGCTACTTCTCCGTGAAGGAGGACGCCGTGGCCCCGCTGCTGGCGGCCGGCGGCCGGCGCTGGGTGCTGCTCTTCGCGGAGAGTTCGGCCGACCTGCCGGTGCGCGAGGCGCTGGAGCGTTCGGCGGTCGAGTCGCTGACGCCGACCGAGACCCCCGCCGTCGAGGCCATGCACTGGACCCGCGACCTGCTCCGTGATCCCCGCCTCGACTCGGTCTGGCAGCGGGTGCACGCCGACTCGGAGGAGCGGCTGCGCGCGGTGCTCACCGCCCGCTGCCCCCGGGGCACCGACGCGCTGGAGATCCGGCTCGCGGCCGCCGCCGCGACCACCGCCATCCGGGTGGCCCTGGAGGAGTGGGCCTTCTCCGACGCTCCTGCCACCGGGCCGGGCTCACCCCAAGAGCTGGGCGTCCGGTGCATGCGTGAACTGACCGCCGGCTTGCGCCTCTGGAGCAGCGTCAGCTGACGCGACCTCAGCGGCCGCCCGTTCCAGGCTCCACCCGCCCTCGCACTCGCCCCACGCCCGGTAACCACCCACGCCGCGCCCACCCCGCGCCCACCCCGATCGGCCATCCCCGCTGGTCGGCGGGTCCGATCGGGCCCGGCGGACCGCTAGGGTTGTTGATCGAGCCTCGGCGGTGGCTTCCGTGGTGGACGGGGGAACCGGGGTGGCCGTCCCGGTTGTCCTTACAGCGGGGGGCGGAGGAGTTCGAGGCGTGGGAGCAAGCAGGACATGGGTCTGACGAGCCACAAGGTGTTGGCGCTGACCGTATTGATCGCCGTGGTGATGACGGCCGGCACGGTCTGGCTGTGGCCGAGACTGGCGGGGAAGACCTGGCAGGCGGTGCTCGGCCGGATCGGTACGCTGCTCGCCACCCAGCTCACCGTGCTCGCCGCGCTGGGCCTGGCGGCCAACAACTACTTCGCCTTCTACAGTAGTTGGGACGACCTGCTCGGCACCGGCGACAGCGGCCCGGTCGTCATCCACAACAAGGCGGACGCGTCCGGCCGCCTGCAGGTGGAGACCATCGGGCACGCGTCCGTCAAGGGCGGCGGGGCGCTGGGCCGCGACCCGAAGCAGTCCGGTGAGATCCGCGAGGTCCGGATCGACGGCGCCACCACCCGGCTCTCCACCGAGGGGTACGTCTACCTGCCGCCGCAGTACTTCCAGCCGGAGTACGCGCAGAAGCAGTTCCCGGCGGTGATCGTGAGCACCGGGTTCCCCGGTATCGCGAAGAACCTGGTGACCCGGCTGAACTACCCGGGTGCGGCGCTCAAGCTGCTCCAGGAGGGTCGGATGCAGCCGACCGTGATGGTGCTGATGCGCCCCTCGCCCGCGCTCCCGCAGGACACCGAGTGCGAGGACATCCCGGGCGGCGCACAGTCGGAGACGTACTTCACCAAGGACGTCCCGGCCGCGATCCAGGCGACCTACCGGGTCTCCGCCGACCCGCAGGCCTGGGGCTTCATGGGTAACTCGACCGGCGGCTACTGCGCCCTCAAGCTCGCCATGCGCCACCCGGAGGTCTTCCCGACCGCCGTCTCGCTCTCCGGCTACTACCAGGCCGCCGACGACCCGACGACCGGGGACCTCTTCAAGGGCAGCCAGCAGCGTCGCAACGAGGCCGACCTGATGTGGCGGCTGAAGAACCTGCCGCAGCCCGCGGTGTCCGTGTTGCTGGCCGGCACCCGGGAGGGCGACGGCGACTACCGGCGGGACACCGAGGCGTTCGTGGCCGCCGCACACGGCCCGATGAAGGTCTCCTACAGCATGATGAAGACCGGTGGCCACAACTTCGAGACCTGGAGCAGGCTGCTGCCGTCCTCGCTGGAGTGGCTCTCCCAGCACCTCAGGGTGCCGGACCGGACGGTCTGACCGGGCCGTCCGACCGGGCCGTGGGACCGGGCGGGCGCCGGGCGCGACGGTACGGCCGGCACGGCGGCCGGTGGCTCAGGCCACCGGCTCCAGCGTCCCGGTGTGCAGCTCGCCGACCCGGCCGCCCTCGCCCTCGTACGTCCAGAACGCGCGCACCGTCAGCTTGCCGAGGTCCATCACATGGCTCACGGTGATGCCGCTCTGCTCGGTCCAGCTCACGAAGTACAGCTCCGGCCCGATCTCGGCGATGTGCAGCGCCACGTCCTCCCACTGGCCCGCCGACTCGCCGAGGCCCTCCCAGCGCAGCCGCTTGCCGTCGGGCGAGTAGGCGTTGCGGAAGGCCGCGCCGTTGTCGACCTGGAAGAGGTAGGTGCGGCCGGCGAAGGCGGGCAGGGGCGCGGTCATGGCGGGACTGGTCCTCGTCTCTCGTCTGTGCGGTACGGCTGGACCCCCAACCTATCCGACCGGCCGACTTTCGCGGCGGACTCGCGGGCACCCCGCCGCCGGGCAGCGCCCCACGCCGCCCGGCCGCCGGGCGCGGGCCGAAGCCCGGCCCACCACCCCTCCGCCCGGCCCCTCCGCCCGGCCCCACCGGCCGCCCTCGCCGGCCGCCCCGACCGGCCCCACCGCCAACTGATCAACTCCACCGGCGACTTGATCAACTCCGCGCCGCTCCACTGTGAGCTGCGCGACATCGTCCCCTGCCGAGTTGTCGCCTTCCGGACGGCCTGCCTAGCCTGCACGAGTCCGTCTTCGCGGACCCCGCCGTCGGGACGCCGAGTCCTGTCCACCCGCCGGTCGGCAGTCGAGCACCACGGCGGACGGGAGCGGGGGACCCAGGTCAGTGCCCGGCCCGTGCGCTCTCGCGTACCGGTCGAGGCTAGGGGTGAAGCCGCTCCACAGGCGGCCGGGCAACCTCAGCCCGAACCCGACAGCTCACCTCGCAGGCGTCACAGAGGACACTGCCATGCAGAAGCCTGCCCGGCGCGCGATCCCGCGCCATGCCCGCCCCTCCCACCGAGGCCGCAAGGCCGCCTTCGCCGCCACCGGCGCGCTCGCCATCAGCGGCGCCGGCCTGCTCGGCGTCCCGGCGCTCACCGGCGCCCAGGCGGCCACCGTGCCGACCGTCACCCAGGACAAGCTCGCCCCGGCCACCATGGTCGCGGGCAAGGCCACCACGGCCGCGCTGACCGTCCACTCGTCGGCCTGCTTCACCGCCAAGACCGTCGGTGTGGGCGTTCGCGACGCGGCCGGACACAACCTCGACTTCCCCGGCAACGTCTCCAACGCGCAGATCTGCCCCACCGGCCTGTCGATCACCACCGGTGCCCGCACCCTGCCCGCCGGGACGTACACCCAGTTCGGCTTCTGGCAGGACTTCGGCGGCGCCTGGCACAATCTGCCCTCGCGCCAGCTCGTGGTCTCCAGCACCACGGCCACTCCCAGCCCGACGCCGACCGCGACGGCCACCCCCAGCCCGACGCCGACCGCGACCGCCACGTCGACCCCGGTCACCGGCGCCCCGGTCGCCGGCAAGTCGCTGACCTGGTCGGACGAGTTCAACAACCCGATCGCCTACGGTTCGCGCTGGACCGGCGACAAGAGCAGCGCCTACCACTACGGCAACCACAACCCGGACGACAACAAGCTCGACTGGCTGAACAAGAACAACGTCGCCGTCTCGGGCGGTGTCGCCACCTTCACCGCCAAGCCGGGTGCCAACACGCTGGAGAACGGCAAGCAGTCCTGGGACACCGGGCTGCTCACCACCGAGTACTCCAGTGAGGGCTTCCAGGTGAAGACCGGCGACTACGCCGAGACCCGGGTCAAGCTCCCCGCCGGGACCGGCGCCTGGCCGGCCCTGTGGACGTGGAAGAACGGCAACGGGGAGATCGACTCCTTCGAGTACCACCCCGACAACCCGAACCTGCTGGAGCTGACCAACCACGTCAACCCGGGCCACCTGTACTACACCGACGCCAAGGCGATCGCCAAGGACGGCTGGGTCACCATCGGCACCCACTACGGCGCCACCTCGGTCGACTGGTACGTCAACGGGACCAAGGTCTTCTCGGACGGCAAGGGCGTCGGTGCCAACTGGTCGGCGTACCTGATCCTCAACCTGTCCCTGAGCGCGGGCCAGTACCACCCCGCGCCGCAGGGCACGGCTCCGATCACCTTCGCCGCGGACTACGTCCGGGTCTACCGCTGAACCCCGGCCGGTCCTGAGCCCCGGCCGGTCCTGAGCCCCGCCCGGTCCTGAGCCCCGGCCGGTCCTGAGCCCCGCCCGGTCCTGAGCCGGCCGGTCCTGAGCCCGGTCCGGGCCGTACCGCGCTGGGCCAGAACGGCCCAGGACGGTACGGCCCGGACCGGCACGGTTCAGTTCCGGGCGGTCTGCACCACCTGGATCTCGAACGGCTGCTTGTTGTTCGCCTCGTTCCGGTCGTCGTCGCCGCGCACCGCGACCCAGCCCCCGGTCAGCGTGCCGGGGGCCGGGAGGTCGGCCGCCAGCCGTACCGGGATCAGGGCCGTGGCGGTCCGGAACTTCGGCAGCCCGGCCGGGAAGACGCAGCGCACCCGGTGGCCGTTCTGGAACGCGGAGCAGTTCTCCGGGAAGAACGGGCCCTCGGGCGTCACGCCCTCCGGCAGGGTGACCACCACGGTGAACGACGAGGCCGTCCGGTCCGGGCCGAGGTTGCTGACGAAGGCGTGCACCGTGGTGGTGCCGCCGGGGGCGGCGGCTTCCGGATCGATCCGGACCACCTGGAGGTCGGAGTCGGACGGGACCGGTGCCGCGGCGGGTGCCGGCGCCGCGGACCCGGCGCCGGCCGCCGGGTCCGGATCGGCCACCGGGCAGGTGGCCCCCCATGCGGGACCGGCGGCCAGCGCCGTCACCGCGCACCCCACCGTCAGTGCCCTGCCGAGGTGACTTAGAACGGACCTTCTGTGCGACATCGTCGCTCACCCTGCCCTCTGCGTTCCGGC
Organism: Kitasatospora sp. NPDC050463; assembly: GCF_040655255.1. NCBI lineage: Bacteria > Bacillati > Actinomycetota > Actinomycetes > Kitasatosporales > Streptomycetaceae > Kitasatospora > Kitasatospora sp. NPDC050463. The sequence continues at coordinate 18,260 of NZ_JBFAJO010000045.1, read as the reverse complement.
GCCCCGCACCGTCGCGGGCCGCGTCCGCACCAGCGTGACCGACCGGTTCGCCGCCGTCGCCGCAACCCGCCCTCGGGCCGCTCGAACGGGGGAACCGCCGTTCGGGAAGCCGGGTGGTCCGACGACCCGTACGGACGAACTCCGGTGACGACGCGTCAGGGGGCGAGGACCTGTCCCAGCCGGGCCGCGATCTGGTGCATCACGGGGACGAGCGAGGCCGCGCCCGCCTGCTCCTCCAGCGCCCGGATCCGGGCCTCCGGGCCGGAGACCGAGAGTGCCGTCGGGGTCGGCGCGCCGGGTACCGCGAGGGCGATGCAGCGCACCCCGATCTCCTGCTCCTGGTCGTCCACCACGTAGCCGCGCTCGCGCGCCTGCGCCAACTGGAGCAGCAGCTCCTGCGGGTCGGTGACGGTGTACGAGGTGTGCGCCGGCAGCGGGTTGGGGCCGAGCACCGCCCGCGCCTCCTCCTCCGGCAGCTGCGCCAGCAGGGCCTTGCCGACGCCCGTGCAGTGCGGCTGCACCCGGCGGCCGACCTCGGTGAACATCCGCATCGAGCGACGCGACTGCACCTGTCCGACGTACACCACCTCGCCGCCCTCCAGTACGGCCAGGTTGGCCGTCTCGCCGGTGGCCTCCATCAGTTCGGCCAGGTAGGGGCGGGCCCAGCTGCCGAGCAGTCGCCCGGCCGTCTCGCCGAGCCGGATCAGCCGTGGGCCCAGGGTGTAGCGGCGTGCGGTGTCCTGGCGGACATAGCCCTGCTGCACGAGGGTACGAACCAGGCGGTGGATGGTGGGCATCGGCAGCCCGGAGGAGGTGGAGAGCTCGCTGAGCGTCGCCACGCCACCGGAGTCGGCCAGCGCCTCCAGCAGCAGGAAGGCGCGCTCGACGGACTGCACGCCGCCGCTCGCGCGGTCCGGCCCTGTCGTCGATGCTGTGTCGGGGGTCGCGACCACCGGCGTTCCCTTCGCTGTCGGGGGAGGAGTAGAGTCCCAGCGATCATCTCAACAAACCGTTGAAATTCTGTATCGCGGAAACTAGTCTCCACCTTACAGAATCGAACCCTCCGACAGGCGGGGTTCAGATCGGTTCAGATCAAGGACGTTCCCACCGGAACTGCCTTCGCCATGCTCAACCGTCTTAGGAGTGTCCTGCTCATGGCTACAGATCAGGGACCCGCCGGCGCCTCCCCCGCCGCTCCGGTCGTCACTGTCGCCGGTCCGCGAGTCCACCGGGCCGAGGAGGTGCTCACTCCGGAGGCGGTCGCCTTCGTCGTCGGCCTCCATCGTGCTTTCGAGGACCGCCGGCAGGAGCTCCTGGTGCGCCGCAGGACCCGCCGTGCCGAGATCGCCCGCACCGGCACCCTGGACTTCCTCCCCGAGACGGCCGCCGTCCGCGAGGGTGACTGGACGGTGGCCGAGGCCCCCCGCGCCCTCCAGGACCGCCGGGTGGAGATCACCGGCCCCACCGACCGCAAGATGGTCGTCAACGCCCTCAACTCCGGCGCCCGGGTCTGGCTCGCGGACTTCGAGGACGCCACCTCGCCGACCTGGGAGAACGTGATCGGCGGGCAGATCAACCTGATCGACGCCTTCGAGGGCCGGATCGACTTCACCTCCTCGGCCGGCAAGGCCTACACCCTCAGGCCCGCCGCCGAGCTGGCCACCGTCGTGGTCCGGCCGCGCGGCTGGCACCTGGACGAGAACCACCTGCTGGTCGACGGCCGACCGGTCGCCGGGGCCTTCCTCGACTTCGGCCTCTACTTCTTCCACAACGCGGCGCGGCTGCTCGCGCGCGGCGCCGAGGACCCGAACTCCGGCCCCTACTTCTACCTCCCGAAGACCGAGAGCCACCTGGAGGCCCGGCTCTGGAACGACGTCTTCACCCACGCCCAGGCCGCGCTCGGCATCGCGCACGGCACCGTCCGCGCCACCGTGCTGATCGAGACCATCACCGCCGCGTTCGAGATGGACGAGATCCTCTACGAGCTGCGCGACCACGCGGCCGGGCTCAACGCGGGCCGGTGGGACTACCTGTTCTCGATCGTCAAGAACTTCCGCGACGCCGGTGAGCACTACATCCTGCCGGACCGCAACACCGTCACCATGGCCTCCCCGTTCATGGCCGCCTACACCCGGCTGCTGGTGCAGACCTGCCACCGGCGCGGCGCGCACGCCATCGGCGGCATGGCCGCGTTCATCCCCAGCCGCCGCGACCCCGAGGTCAACGCGGCCGCCCTGGAGAAGGTCAAGGCCGACAAGGACCGTGAGGCCGGCAACGGCTTCGACGGCTCCTGGGTCGCCCACCCGGACCTCGTCCCGGTCGCCCGCGCCAGCTTCGACGCCGTCCTCGGAGACCGCCCGCACCAGAAGGAGAACCCCGGCCCGGCCGAGCCCGTCACCGCCGCGCAGCTGCTCGACATCGCCGGCGCCGGCGGCCACTGCACCCGCGCGGGCCTGCACAACGCCGTCCAGGTCGGCGTCCGCTACATCGAGGCGTGGCTGCGGGGCCTCGGCGCCGTCGCCATCTTCAACATGATGGAGGACGCCGCGACCGCCGAGATCTCCCGCTCGCAGATCTGGCAGTGGATCCACAACGGGGTCGTGCTCTCCGACACCGGGGAGAAGGCCACCGCCGACCTGGTGCGCCGCCTGGTGGCCGAGGAGCTCGCCGGGCTCCGGGCCGAGCTGGGCGACGACGGCTACGCCGGTGGGCGCTGGCGCGAGGCGGCCAAGCTCTTCGAACAGGTCGCCCTGGCCGAGGACTTCGCGGACTTCCTGACCCTCCCCGCGCTGCCCCTGCTGGGCTGAGCCCAATCTATCCGCGCGCGCAGCCGCTGCCGCCTGCCGGCTTGTAGCACTCGGAGCGCCCCTTTGCTCCGTTCCGTACGGCGACGAATCCACCTGTCCTCTCGTCGCCGTACGGAACGGCCCTGTCCGGAGGAACCCTCGTGGCACGCATCTTCTTCAACGGCCAGGCCATGGTCGGCGGCCCCTTCCACGCCTCGGTCGCCGACGCGCTGGTCGGCCCGGTCCGCACCGCGCCGGGCTACCGCTTCTTCTCCATCGGTGACGTCTGCCCGGGCCTGCTCGCCGACCCGGGCGTCGACACCGCCATCGAGGGCGAGCTGTACGACATCACCCTCGAACACCTTCGCGACGTGATCCTGCCCGGCGAGCCCCGTGAGCTCGAACTCGGCGTCATCACCCTGGCCGACGGCACGCCCTGCCTCTCCATGCTGCTCGCCCGCGGCGAGGCCGACCGCGGCGTCCACCGTGAGATCACCGGGTACGGAGGCTGGCGCGCCTACCTCGCCACCCTCGGCCGCACGGCCTGAGCCCGCCCGGGGTCAGCGACCAGCCGGCGGACCCCGAGGGGCGCTGACAGACGCCGTCCGCCGGGCCCGTCACCCGTCGTCACCCTCCCCGTCGTCACCCGTCCCCGCCCGCGGCCAGCGCGTCGCCGAGCCGGCTGCGCCGGTACAGCACGCGGTGGCCGTGCCGGGTGCGGTCCAGCAGGCCAGCCGAGGCGAGCGCGCCCAGGTGGCGGCTGACCGCGCCCGGTGTGACCCCGATCCGCTGGGCCAGCTCCGTCGTGCTCGCCGGGACGGTCAGCATCGCCAGCAGCCGGGCCCTCGGCGCTCCGATCAGCCCCTCCAGGGCTCCGCCCGCCCGCTCCGGCCGCTGCGGGCCCAGCCCCTCCGCCATCGTCGCCTTGCCCCGCGCCGGGTAGCAGACCAGCGGCGGCCCCGTCTGGGTGACGTCGGTCTGCGCGCCGAGCCCGAACAGCGTCGGGATCAGCACCAGCCCCCGCCCGGCGACGTCCACCGTGGTGCCCACCGCCTTCACGGCGGGGTGCGGGTCGACGAGGCGCAGCACCCCGGCGTGCCAGGTCAGCCTGACGTCGAGGTCTGCGAAGAGCCCCTCCGCCCCGCGCTCCGAGAGCATCCGGCCCCGGTGGGCGATGTCCGCCTCCAGCACCGACCGGGCCCGCGGCCACCAGGCGGGGGAGAGGCAGCGCGTCCAGTACAGGTCCAGCGCCTCGGCCACCCGGGCGGTCAGCGCCGCCGGGTCGTCGATCAGCGCGGCCAGTACCGGCGGCAGCGGGCTCGCCGTCCCGCCGCCCCGGTACGCCTCCAGCACGTCCGCCCGCACCACCTCCGCCGGGGTGGCCGCCAGTCGCGCCAGCTCGGCCGCGAAGTCCGGGCGCGGCCCGGCGGGCCGTGGCGTGAGGAAGTCCGGCACGAAGCCGACCGGCGCGATCATCGACTCCAGCAGCTCGGTGTCCAGCGTCTCGTAGCGCTCCTGCCAGTCGGCGATCCACGGCTGCTGTTCCGGGTAGCGGCCCGGCGAGCGGCGGGCGCGCATGCTCAACACCGTCTCCTGCAGGGCGGAGTAACCGAACCAGGTGGCGGCGAGGTCGTCGACGCCCAAGTGGAACTCGAACATTGACCGTAACGGTAAATGAGTTCCACCGGTCCGGGAAGCCCGCTGTCCTACTGCCATGACTTCCACCGCGGTGCCCCCCTCGGCCGTTCGCCGGCTGCTGCCGGCCGACCCACTGCTGCGCAGGCTCGCCCTGATGAGTCTGGTGAACACCGTCGGCAACGGCCTGTTCGTGACGGTCAGCGTGCTCTTCCTGACCCGTTCCGTCGGCCTGACCCCCGGCGGGGTGGCGCTCGGGCTGAGCATGGCCGGTGTCTGCGGGGTGTTCGCCGGGGTGCCGATGGGCCGGCTCGCCGACCGGGTGGGCGCCCGGCGGCTGCTGACGGTGGTCGGGCCGCTGGAGGCGGTCGCCGTCGTCGGCTACGCGTTCGTGCACTCGTTCGCCGCCTTCGTGGCGCTGGCCTGCGTGGCGACGGTGCTGGAACGCGGCGCGGCGGCGGTGCGCAGCGCACTGATCGCCCGGATGCTGCCGGCCGAGAGCCAGGTGCGTTCGCGGGCGTTGCTGCGCTCGGTGATGAACGCGGGGCTGGTGATCGGGTCCAGTGGTGCGGCGCTGGCGCTGCAGTCCGACAGCTACGCCGGGTACGTCGCCGTGATGGTCCTGGACGCCGTGAGCTTCCTGGGCGCGACGGCGCTGCTGGCCGGCCTGCCGACCGCGGCGGTGGCGGTCCGTCAGGAGGGCGGCCCGGCGGGTTCCGTCCGGCGGCGCACGGCGCTGCGTGACCGCCGCTACCTGGTGATCACCGCTCTGCACGCGGTGCTGGAGCTCCAGTTCGCGGTGCTCACGGTGGGGATCCCGGTGTGGATCGTGCTCGCGACGGACGCTCCGGCGGCGGCCGTCGCCGCCGTCAACGTGGTCAACTGCCTGCTGGTGGTGGTGTTTCAGGTACGCGCCAGCCGCGGTGTGGCCGACGTCCGGTCCGCGGCCCGGGCCTGTGCCCGGGGCGCTTTGCTGCTGGCCGTGGGCTGTCTGCTCTACGCGGCGGCGGCGCACGGTCCGGCCGCCCTGGCGGCGGGGGCGATCCTGGCGGGGGCGCTGGTGCACAGCGTCGGTGAGCTGCTCACCTCCGCCGGCGGCTGGACGCTGAGCCTGGACCTGGCCGATCCGCGGGCCCACGGCGAGTACCAGGGGGTGTTCATGAGCGGCCAGGCGGCGGCTCACGTGATCGGCCCGTTGGTGGTCGGCCTGACCGTGGTCGATCACGGTCAGGCCGGCTGGGTGGTCCTGGCGGGCGTCTTCGTGCTCGCGGGCGCCGCGCTCCCGGCTGCGACCCGGGGGGCGGAGGAACCGGCCGCCGGCCACTGATCGTGCGGCTCGCTTCCCACGGGGGTGGGAGCGGGCCGCCGTGGCGCGCCACAGCCCCGGACCCTCGCCGTGGGTCCGGGGCTGTGGTCCGCGTGCCGCCCCCGGGGGGCCGGTCCGCGGAGTCCGGGTGACGCACCGTCCCTGGGGCGGCCCGGAGTTCAGGGGGTCACACGGGTCGGGCGGCGAGCTCCTTGGCGGCGCGGGCGCAGGCCTGGGCGATCCGGTCCTCGTTCACCGCGGTCAGCTGACCCTTCTCGACGACGGCGTTGCCGTTGACGAAGAGGGCGGCGAGCGGCGGCAGGGCGCCGAGGGTCAGGGCGGCGATCGGGTCGGCGATCGAGGAGTGCATGATGCCGTCGATCTTCCACAGGGCGAGGTCGGCCAGCTTGCCGGCCTCGATCGAGCCGATCTCGTTGTGCCGGCCGAGCACCCGGGCGCCGCCCATGGTGCCCAGGCGCAGCGCCTGGCGGCCGGTGAGTGCGGTCGGGTAGCCGTGCAGACGGTTGATCAGCAGGGCGTTGCGCAGCTCGGTGCCCAGCTCGCCGGACTCGTTGGAGGCGGTGCCGTCCACGCCGAGGCCGACCGGGACGCCGGCCTTCAGCATGTCGGGGACGCGGGCGATGCCGGCGGCCAGGCGGGCGTTGGAGGACGGGCAGTGCGCGACACCGGTGCCGGTCTCGGCGAACTTGGCGATGTCGGAGTCGTTCATGTGGACGCAGTGCGCCATCCAGACGTCCTCGCCCAGCCAGCCGACCGACTCGAAGTAGTCGGTCGGGCCCATGCCGAACAGCTCCTTGCAGAACGCCTCCTCCTCGGCGGTCTCGGAGCCGTGGGTGTGCAGCCGGACGCCCTTGCGGCGGGCCAGCACGGCGGCCTCGCGCATCAGCTCGGTGGAGACCGAGAAGGGCGAGCAGGGTGCGATGGCGATCTGAAGCATCGAGTCGAAGGAGGCGTCGTGGTACCGGTCGACGGCGGCCTCGGAGGCGATCAGGATCTCCTCGGTGTTCTCGACCGCGTGGTCCGGCGGCAGACCGCCGTCCTTCTTGCTGCGGTCCATCGAGCCGCGCAGCGCGGTGAAGCGCATGCCGAGCTCCTGGACGGCCTCGATCTCGGCGCCGAGGATGTCGCCGCCGTCCTGGGGGAAGACGTAGTGGTGGTCCGCCGCGGTGGTGCAGCCGGACTTGAGCAGCGCGGCGGCCGAGCCCTGGGCGGCGGCGTGCACGAGCTTGTCGTCGATCCGGGCCCAGGTCGGGTAGAGGGCGACCAGCCAGTCGAAGAGGATGTTGTCCTGGGCGAGCCCGCGGGTGATCCACTGGTAGAAGTGGTGGTGGGTGTTGACCAGGCCGGGGGTGACGAGGTGGCCCTCGCCGTTGATCCGGCGTACCACGTTGTCCAGCCACTGCGGGGCGGGGCCGTCGCCGACCGACTCGATCCTGTTGCCGAGGACGACCACGTGGCCGCGGGCGTACTCGGTGTCGTTGGCGTCGACCGTCGCGATCGCGACGTTCTCGATCACGATCCGCTGGTCGGCGGGTGGGGGCTGGACTGCCATGGCGTTACTCCTATGGGGGGAGGGTTGACGGAGGGCGCGCGATGAGCGGCACGCGCCCTCCGTCAACCGGTCAGGACGGTGTCGCCGTCGGCACCGTCGTGGCGGGGGGCTCGTCGGTCGGCGACCGACGGGCTACTCCGACGTGGTGGAAGAGCAGGTTGAGCAGGACGGCCATCACGCTGCCGGCCGAGATCCCGGAGTGCAGGAGGGTGCGGACGGCCTCCGGGAACGCGTCGTAGAAGGTCGGCGCCGCGATCGGGATGATGCCGACCCCGAGCGCGACCGAAACCAGGACGGTGTTGGAGCTGGACTCCATGCCGGCCTCCGCGAGGGTGCGGATGCCGCTCGCCGCGACCGTGCCGAAGAGCACGATCCCGGCACCGCCCAGGACGGGCTGCGGTACGAGGGAGACGACCGATCCGAGCACCGGGAAGAGCCCGAGCAGGATCAGGATGCCTCCGCCGGCCGCGACCACGAAGCGGCTGCGGATCTTCGTCAGCGCCACCAGGCCGATGTTCTGGGCGAAGGCGCTGGCGGCGAAGCCGTTGAAGACCGGGCTCAGGGCGGTGGCCAGCCCGTCCGCCCGCAGGCCCGCGGCGAGCGTGGGTTCGTCGGCCTCGCGGTCGACGATCCTCCCGAGCGCCAGCATGTCGGCGGTGGACTCGGTCATCGAGACCACCATGACGATGCAGAGCGAGACGATGGCGGCCGCATCGAACAGGGGGGCGCCGAAGTGGAACGGGGACGGGAGCGCGAAGACCTTCGCGTCCCGCACCGCGCCGAAGTCGGCCAGCCCGAGCGGGAAGGCGAGCAGGGTGCCGATCGCCAGTCCGACGAGCAGGGAGAGCTGTTGCCAGAAGCCGCGCAGCAGCCGGTTGCAGAGCACCACCGCGAGGAGGGTGATCGCGGCGAGGCCGATGGCCCGCATGGAGCCGTACCCGGGCGCGGCCGGCGAACCGCCGCGCGCCCAGTTGACCGCCACCGGCAGCAGGGACACCCCGATGAGGGTGATCACGGTGCCCTGGACGACCGGCGGGAAGAACCTGATCAGTTTGCAGAAGTACGGCGCCGCGAGGAAGCACAGGAGCCCCGCGACGATCACCGCTCCGAAGATCACCGGGAGGGCGTCCTTCGGTCCGTGCTCCTCGGCTATGGCGATCATGGGCGCGACGCCCGCGAACGAGACGCCGTTCACGAACGGCAGCCGCGCGCCGATCTTCCAGATGCCGAGGGTCTGCAGGAGGGTGGCCAGTCCGGCGGTGAACAGGCTGGCCGAGATGAGGAGGGCGAGCTCGGTGGGTGAGAGCCCCACGCCGGCGCCGACGATGAGCGGGGGAGCGACGACTCCCGCGTACATCGCGGCGACGTGCTGCAGTCCGGTGGAGATCAGTTTCACCGGCGGCAGCAGCTCGTCCACGGGGTGGACCCCCGAGCCGGACGGTGCGTCGGGGAGGTTGGTCGACACACCGTCCGGGCCCGGAGGCCCATGGACGATGTCTCTGTCCGGGGTGGAACCGCCGTCTGTGGTGCGGGTGGAGCGGAGTGCCATGTCGAGCCCCTCTTGTGCCCTGGCTCTCGGCGCGCCCGCGGCGCTGGAGACGTGTCGACTGCCTGGTGGCCGAGGGCGGGACGGCGGTGCAAGGGTCCCTCGGCCGGCCTCTCCAGCACCCCGGGCCGGCCGCCGTGAGGCGGGCACGGTCTCCGGTTGGTGGGGGGTGGAGAAACGTCTGGTGCAGGAGGTGCGGGTACTGCGAACCGTCCGGCACCAGCCGGCCGTGGGAGGCCGGAGGGTGCGGTGGTGCCGGGCGGGGTCCATGGGGTGGGGGCGGTCAGGCGACCGGGATCACCGGGACGACGCCCTCGCGGTGCACGGTGCCCTCGATCAGGCCGTACATCCGGTCGGCGGCGTAGTAGACCTCGTTGTCGTTCTTGAGGCCGAACGGCTCCAGGTCGACGAGGAAGTGGTGCTTGTTGGGCAGTTCGAGGCGTACCTCGTCCACCTCGGCGCGGTTGTTCAGGACCCGGGTGCCCATCGAGTGCAGGGTCTGCTGCAGCGAGTAGGAGTAGGTCTCGGCGAACGCCTCCAGGAGGTGCCGCCGCACATGGGTGTAGGAGCGGTTCCAGTTGGGCTGGGGCTCGTCGTCCCGGCCGTCGAAGCCGTACTTCCACCGCGCCGTCACCTGGGTGGCGAGGATGCGGTCGTAGGCCTCCTGCAGGGTGGTGTACTTGTCCTTGATGTAGCCCCAGAACTCCGAGTTGGTGGAGTTCATCACCACGAGGTCCTTCAGGCCCGAGATGACCTGGACCGTCTCGCCGTCGTAGACGATCTCGCTGGTCCTGGTCTCCTGGCCCTGGCGGACGAAGGAGTGGCCGACCTCCTCGGAGCCGATGAAGCGGGCCGAGTTGTCCGGGGTCCGGATCCGGTCCCAGGTGTACTCCTCGATCCGGATCCGGGCGCGGTGGATCGGCTCGTTGTTGTCCACGAAGTGGCGTGCCAGCGTGATGCCGAACTGCTCCGCGGACTCGATCCCGTACTCCTTCGCGAAGGCGAAGACGGTGTTCTTGGTGGTGTCGGTGGGCAGGCAGTTGGCGTTCGAGCCGGTGAGGTGGACGTCGTCGAGGTCGCCGGAGAGGGCGACCGAGACGTTCAGGTCCTTGATCTCGTGACGGGTGCTGTCACGGTAGACGCGGACGATGCGGTTCTCCGCCTTGCCGTACTGGTTCTGACCGAGCACGTGGGCCATGACAGGCTCCCAATCAATCAAGCGGTCTAGCTTCCGCGGTAGACCGAGTATCCGAACGGGTTCAGCAGCAGCGGTACGTGGTAGTGGTGCTGCGCGGGCGCGACCGTGAAGACGATCGAGACCTCGGGGAAGAACGGCGGCTCCTGCGACGTGCGCGCGTAGTACGCGGCGGTGTCGAAGAGCAGCCGGACGACCGAGCCCGCCTCCGCGGCCGGCAGGTCCTTGGCCCGGCCGTCGGAGTCCGTGGCGGAGGTGCCGAGCACCTTCCAGCCACCCTCGGTGTGCAGTGCGAGCTCGACCGGGACACCCTCGGCCGGGCGGCCGAGGCTGGTGTCGAGCACGTGGGTGGAGATGCCAGTCATGGGTGGAGTGACCTTACTGATGGCAGGTGTGACGATGCGTCGAACCTACGTGACGAGACGTCAGTTCTCGTCGAGCAGGCGGTTGATCCGAATGTCGTTGATCTTGCGCAGCTCGCCCCGGACGATCTCCGCCTCGGTGGCGGTGTCGTTGGGGTAGCGCTCCCGCAGGGCGGCGAGCATGGTGTCCGCGGTGCGGCCGGTGGCGCAGATCAGGAACACGTGACCGAACTTGGCCTCGTAGGCGGCGTTGGCCTCGTGCAGCTCGTCGAGGAGTGCGGTGTCCACTCCCCGGATGCCGGCCTGTTCGCGCTCGGAGGTGGCGTCGCCCGCCTTGGGCGTGCCGATCCGGGCGTGGCCGGCCATCGCGTCGTGCAGGTCGGCGACCGTCAGGGCGGCCATGGCCGCCGCGTTGGCGTCGAGCAGGGCCGCACGGTCGGACCAGGGTCGGGCCGAGGCCACGGCGTCGGCCCAGGTGGTGCTGGAGCAGACCTCCAGCAGGATCTCCCTCAGCTCGGCGGCGTCGGCCGCCGCCAGGGCGTCAAGGGCGTGGGGGTGGTTGGTCACGGGTGGACCTCCTGAAGAGTGGTGCCACCCGCACAAGCTAGATCCACCCAACCAGGTCGTCAACACTTTGTTGAACGGTTGGTGGTTACGTTTTGAACCGCCCCCGGTTACCGGGCCGTTTCGTGTGCGATGAGACAAGTGTGCCCCGCCGGGAGCTGGTGAAGACTGGCCGGGCCGGCGGGGTTCACCCGGCCGGCCGCGTCGGCCGGACTCCGGGGTCGCACGCTCAGCCGGACTTCGTGCCGTCCTGGCGGTTGAGGTAGTTGTACACGGTGAAGCGGCTCACGCCGAGTGCCGAGGCGACCGTCTCCACCCCGTGGCGGACGGTGAAGGCGCCCCGCTCCTCCAGCAGGGCGACCACGCGCTGCTTCTCCCAGCGGTCCAGCTCGGTCAGCGGGCGGCCGTCGAACTGGCGGGTCATCTCGGCCAGCAGCCGGTCCAGCGCACTGCTCAGGTGCGGCAGGCGGACGGCCAGGGCCGGGGCGCCCTCCCACTCCAGCAGGACGTCCTCGGACTTCGCCTCCGCCAGTGGTACGGGCGTCGCGCCGACGGCGTCCAGCAGCGGCTTCATCGCCACGGCGAGCGGGTGGTCCACGTGCTCGGTCACGGCGTACCGCCCTCCTCGCCGAGCACGCTGACCTGGACCGAGATCCGGGTCGCGCCGGCGTCCAGGGTCTCCCGGAGCAGCTTGGTCACGGCGGCCAGGACCTGGTCGGCCTCGCCTTCCGCGCCGGTTCCGAAGGGGCCGACCGCGACGGCCAGTCCGGCTTCGTCGACCACCTTCCGGGCCGCCACGGCGTGCTCCGGGAACGTGTCCAGTTCGAACGGTTCTGTCGTGAACTCCACCATCAATCGCACCTGCTCACTGTACCGAGCGGGGGTGCGCCCGGTCATCGAGCGGTCGGCGGCTGGTGGATCGAACAGGGCGGACCCGGGGTGGGGGAGCGGTTCCGGCCGCTTCAACAAATTGTTGCGGCGCTCTTGACACCCGCTCGACGTGACGGACATGCTTCCATAAAGCAGAATCGCTCTTCCGGATCGTGGAAGTTGCGGACAGACGGAAGAGAGATGAGAGGTGATTGACGTGACTGCCGCCGCCGCGCACAGCTTCACCGTCAACCTGTCGATCCTGTTCGGTGAGCTCCCGCTCCTGGAGCGCCCGGCCGCTGCCGCCGCCGCCGGCTTCACCGCCGCCGAGCTGTGGTGGCCGTTCGGCGAGGAGCACGCCCCGTCCCAGGCCGAGCAGGACGCGCTTCGCAAGGCCTTCGCCGACGCCGGCGTGCGGCTCACCGGCCTCAACTTCCTGGACGACCTCGCCAAGGGCGCCCGCGGCACGGTCTCGGTCCCGGCCGAGCGGGAGCGCTTCCGCGCCAACGTCCCGGTCGCCGCCGCTCTGGCCGCCTCGCTCGGCGCCACGGCGCTCAACGCGCTCTACGGCAACCGGATCGAGGGCGTGGACCCGGCCGAGCAGGACGCGCTCGCGCTGGAGAACCTCGTCGTCGCCGCGAGGGCCGCCCACGAGATCGGCGCGATCCTGCTGATCGAGGCGCTGAACAAGCCCGAGTCCCCGGACTACCCGCTGGTCTCCGCGGCCGCCGCGGTCGAGGTCGTCGACAAGGTCAACGCCGCGACCGGCCTGGGCAACGCGAAGTTCCTCTGCGACCTCTACCACCTGGCCAGGAACGGCGAGGACCTGGCGGCCGTCATCGACACCTACGCCGACCGCTTCGGCCACGTCCAGATCGCCGACACCCCCGGCCGCAACGAGCCCGGCACCGGCGGGCTCGACTTCGAGGACCTCTTCGCGCGCCTGACCGCCGCCGGCTACGGGCCGGTCGGCGGCTCCGCCGGGGGCGGCCGGATCGGCCTGGAGTACCGCCCCTCCACCGGCGTCAGCGCCGACAGCTTCGAGTGGCTGCCGCGCGAGCACCGCGCCGCCAAGTAGGCCCTCGCCACCCTCACCCCACCACGTACAAAGGAACGACGCGATGAGCCGCAAGATCGCCTTCATCGGCCTCGGCATCATGGGCAGCCCGATGGCCGCCAACCTGGTCAAGGCCGGCCACCACGTCACCGGCTACAACCTCACCCAGCCGCAGATCGACGCCCTGGTCGCGGCCGGCGGCCACGGTGCGAGCAGCATCGCGGACGCGGTGAAGGACGCCGAGGTCGTCATCACCATGGTCCCGGCCGACCCGCACGTCGAGCAGGCCATCCTCGGCGAGGGCGGTGTGCTGGAGAACGTGCGGCCCGGCACGCTCGTCATCGACATGTCGAGCATCACCCCGCAGACCTCGATCAAGGTGGAGGCCGCCGCCAGGGAGAAGGGCGTCCGCACCCTGGACGCCCCGGTCTCCGGTGGCGAGGCCGGTGCCGTCGAGGCGGTGCTTTCGATCATGGTCGGTGGCGCGGCCGAGGACTTCGCCGAGGCCAAGCCGCTGTTCGACGCGCTGGGCACCACGGTCGTCCACGTCGGCCCGGCCGGCGCCGGCCAGACCGTCAAGGCCGCCAATCAGCTGATCGTCGCCGTCAACATCCAGGTGCTGGCCGAGGCCGTGGTGTTCCTGGAGAACGCCGGTGTCGACCTCGCCGCCGCCCTGGACGTGCTCGGCGGCGGCCTGGCCGGCTCCACCGTGCTGAACCGCAAGAAGGCGAACATGCTGAACCGCGAGTTCGCGCCGGGCTTCCGGATCGACCTGCACCACAAGGACATGGGCATCGTCACCGACGCCGCCCGCGCCGTGGGCGCCGCGCTGCCGGTCGGCGCCGTGGTCGCCCAGCTGGTCGCCTCCGCCCGTGCCAACGGCGACGGTTCGCTGGACCACTCGGCGCTGCTGCGCGGCGTCGAGCGGCTCTCCGGCCGCGAGGTCGAGTAGCCCCCGCGCTACCACTGACTCCTCCTGGTGGCGTGTACCTATCCGGTCGTGCCCGCGCCACCAGGAGGCCAAGCCGATCGGCAGGCGGGCCGGGGCTCATCCGCCTCCTGCCGATCGACCAACCGGCGGCGCGCACTCCCCTGTCGGGGGCACTTCGGTCGTGCCAGCGCGTCGCCCGGCCCCCTCCCTCGCCGAGGGGAGCCTCTCGTACGTCGGAAGCGGGACGAGGGGAACGGCGGGGAGGGGGCCGCACCCCGGCCCTCCGGGGCACATGCTTGACGAACCAGCGCCAGAACCGTCCGGAAGTGAGGCCCGCACCATGCCCGCCACCCCCACCCAGGGCCATGTGGTCGTAGCTCCCGACAAGTTCAAGGGCACCCTGGAGGGCGCCGACGTCGCCGCCCGGATCGCCGCCGGCATCCGCCGTGCCGCGCCCGGTGTCGAGGTCCGCGAACTGCCCGTCGCCGACGGCGGCGAGGGCACCCTGGCCGCCGCTCTGGCGGCCGGGTTCACCCGGATCCCGGCCAAGGTGGCCGGCCCCACCGGCCTGCCGGTGGACGCCGCGCTCGCCGTCCGGGGCGACACCGCCGTGGTCGAGCTGGCGCAGTCCTCCGGGCTGGCGAGGCTCCCCGGCGGCCGTACCGCCCCGCTCGCGGCCGGCTCCTACGGGGTCGGCCAACTGATCGCCCGGGCGGTGGCCCTGGGGGCCAAGCGGATCGTGCTCGGCCTCGGCGGCAGCGCCTGCACCGACGGTGGCGCGGGCATGGTCCAGGCGCTCGGCGTCGGCCTGCGGGACGCCGACGGCGGCGAGCTGCCGCCCGGCGGCGGCGCGCTGCGCAAGCTGGCCCGGATCGACCTCGGACCGCTGGCCGGCGTGCTCGCCGGCGTCGAGGTCGTGGTGGCCTGCGACGTGGACAACCCGCTGCTCGGCCCGCGCGGCGCGACCGCCGTCTACGGACCGCAGAAGGGCGCCGACGGCGGCGACCTGGTGGTTCTGGAGGAGGGGCTGACCCGCTTCGCCGACCTGGTCGGCGAGGCCGTCGGCCGGGACGTCCGGGAGGCTCCCGGCGCCGGGGCCGCGGGCGGGGTGGGCTTCGCCGCCCTCGCCCTGCTCGGCGCCACCATGCGACCCGGCATCGAGTTGATGCTCGAACTGCTGGGTTTCGACGAGGCCGTGCGTGGGGCACGCCTCGTCGTGACCGGCGAGGGCTGCCTGGACGCTCAGACGCTCCACGGCAAGGCACCCGCCGGAGTCGCCGCGGCGGCCACTCGGGCGGGGGTTCGGGTGGCCGCCGTGGCCGGACGGCTGGAGCTGGGGGAGCGCGAGTGGCGGGCGGCCGGCTTCACCGCCGCGTACGCGCTCACCGACCTGGCCGAACGGCCGGGGGACAGCATGACCCGGGCGGCGGAGCTGGCCGAGGTCGCGGGGGAGCGGCTCGCGCTCGCGCTGCTGAGCGGCTGAGTCGTCCGGCGGGCGCTCCCGGCGCTCCCGGCCGGTCCGACCGCCTCTCCCGAGCGGACCGTCCGGTCCGTCCGGCTCTCGTATCTTCCTACATTGACGTTTTGTTGAAGGCGGCCCTAGGCTCCGGGCATTCCTTCGGCACACCCCACTCGTACCCAGTTTCGGAGGTCCCCCATGCCCCCCAGCGAGGCGTCCTTCAGCGAGGCGGCGGTGATCCGATCCCGCCGGGTCGTCCTCCCGGACGGCGAGCGTCCCGCCGACGTGCTGATCCGGAACGGGACGATCGAGCGGATCGCCGAGTACGGCGCGCTCACCGCCGGCGACCGGCAGTCGACCGACCTCGGCGACACCGCCCTGCTCCCCGGTCTGGTCGACACCCACGTGCACGTCAACGAGCCCGGCCGGACCGAGTGGGAGGGCTTCGCCACCGCCACCCGGGCCGCGGCCGCCGGCGGTGTCACCACGATCATCGACATGCCGCTCAACTCGATCCCGCCCACCACCACGGTGGACGGCCTGGAGGTCAAGCGGAAGACCGCCGAGGGCCAGGCCTGGGTCGACCTCGGCTTCTGGGGCGGCGCCGTCCCCGGCAACGTCCCGGATCTCGAACCACTGCACCGCGCGGGCGTGTTCGGCTTCAAGAGCTTCCTGGCCCCGTCCGGGGTCGACGAGTTCCCGCACGTCGAACAGGCCGACCTGGAGGCCGCACTGGCCGAGCAGGCCCGGATCGGCGCGCTGGCGATCATCCACGCCGAGGATCCGGCCGTGCTCGCCGCCGCCCCCCAGCAATCCGGCGTCCACTACCGCGACTTCCTCGCCTCCCGCCCCGCCGGCGCCGAGACCGCGGCCGTCGCCCGGCTGCTCGACACCGCTCGGCGCACCGGCGCCCGGGTCCACATCCTGCACGTCTCCTCCGCCGCGGTGCTGCCGCTGCTGCGCCAGGCCCGCGCGGACGGCGTCCGGGTGACCGCCGAGACCTGCCCGCACTACCTCACGCTGGCCGCCGAGGAGGTGCCGGACGGCGACACCGCGTTCAAGTGCTGTCCGCCGATCCGCGACGAGGCCAACCGCGACGAACTCTGGGCCGCCCTGGCCGCCGGGGAGTTCATCGCGATCGTCTCCGACCACTCGCCCTCCACCCCGGACCTCAAGCTGCTGCCCGAGTACGGCGGCAGCGGCGACTTCGCGGCGGCCTGGGGCGGCATCGCCTCCCTCCAGCTCGGCCTGCCGGCGATCTGGACCGAAGCCCGCCGGCGCGGCCACACCCTGTCCGACGTGGTCCGCTGGATGGCGAGCGGCCCGGCCTCGCTGGTCGGTCTCACCGGCACCAAGGGCGCCATCGCCGTCGGTCACGACGCCGACCTGGTCGCCTTCGACCCGGACGGCGCGTTCGCGGTCCAGGCCGCCGAGCTGCACCACCGCAATCCCGTCACCCCCTACGCGGGCCGCACGCTGACCGGCGCCGTCCGCACCACCTGGCTGCGCGGCCGGGTGGTCGACACCGCCGCCGAGCCCTTCGGCCGCCGGATCACCCGTCACCAGGAGACCCAGTGAGCACCGTCAACACCCCGAGCGCCCCGTTCACCGAGCTGGTCGACCTGGCGTCGCGGCTGCTCGGCGCGGGCGTCGTCGCCACCAACGAGGACACCTTCGCGGACGCGGAGAACCTGCTGGTCGCCAAGCCCGCCGAGTTCCGCCCGCACACCTTCGGCCACAAGGGCCAGATCATGGACGGCTGGGAGTCCAGGCGCCGCCGCGGCGCCGGCGCCGACCAGCCGCACCCCGCCGACGAGGACCACGACTGGGCGGTCGTGCGGCTCGGCGTCGGCGGCGTCATCCGCGGGCTGATCGTCGACACCGCGCACTTCACCGGCAACTACCCGGAGAGCGCCTCGGTCGAGGCCGCCGCCGTCCCCGGGCACCCGTCGCCGGCGGAGCTCGCGGCCGCCGACTGGGTCGAACTGCTGCCGCGCACCCCGCTCCAGGGCGACACCGCGCACGAGTTCGCGATACGCGACGACACCCGCTACACCCATGTGCGCCTCAACATCTTCCCGGACGGCGGGGTCGCCCGGCTGCGGGTGCACGGCGAGGTGCTGCCCGACCCGCGCGAGCTGGACGGCCTCACCTTCGACCTGGCCGCCCAGGAGTACGGCGGCGTGGCCGAGGCGGCGTCCGACCGCTACTTCTCCTCCCCGCACAACCTGAACGCTCCCGGTCGCGCCTCCGTCATGGGCGAGGGCTGGGAGACCCGGCGTCGGCGCGACAAGGCCAACGACTGGGTGCAGATCGCCCTGGCCGGGGGCGGCGAGGTCCTGGCCGCCGAGGTGGACACCACCCACTTCGTCGCCAACGCTCCCGGCTGGGCCGACCTGACCGGCTACGACGCCTCGGCCGGCGGGGATCCCGCCACCGACCGCGACGGCTGGTTCGAGATCCTGCCCCGGACCCGCCTCCAGCCCGACACCCGGCACCGCTTCCGACTCGACGTCGGCCGCCCGGTGACCCATGTGCGGATCAACGTCCACCCGGACGGCGGCCTCGCCCGCCTGCGTCTCACCGGCCGCCTGACCGAGGCAGGCCGCGCGGCCCTCGCACTGCGCTGGTTCGACGCCGTCCCGGCCGCCGAGGCCACCGCCGCGCTCACCGGGGCCGGTCTCACCGGCGCGGAGGCCGCCGCACTGGCCGCCGCCCGCCCGCTGGCGGACCGGGCCGCGGCCACCGCCGCCGTCGCCGCGCTGCAGCCGGGCGACGGACCGGACGGCGAGCACTCCTCCCGCCGCCGCTCGGCCGTCTGGCGCCTGCTCGGCGTCTGAACCGCCGTCACTCCCTTCTCCACGCACGCCTTATCGACCCTGAAGGAATCTCAATGACCGTGTCAAGCCGTCTGCGTGACCGGCGGGGCGGAGGTGAACAGCCTCTTGTCACGCAGCATCGCCCACAGCACGTCGA